>CAMHGU010000011.1 GCA_946184715.1 uncultured bacterium
CAAAGATACAAATTCTTGACCACACACGCAACAACCGTGCCAAAGGCGCAGGCGGGCGACGCTTTGGCGCAAAACGAGCTTGGGCTACACTATGCCACTATGCGCGACTATGCGGAGGCGGTGAGGTGGTTTCGCGCAGCCTCCGGGCAAGGCGATGTCAACGCGGCGTGGAATCTCGGGAACTGCTATTACAACGGTAACGGAGTGGAGCAAAATCCGGCCGAGGCGGTTCGGCTATGGACGATAGTGGCCGAGCAAGGCGATGCCGCGGCACAAGTGACAGTGGCGGAGTGCTATCGCGATGGCGATGGAGTGGCGGTCGATTATGCCGCGATGGCCGGTTGGTACGCTAAAGCGGCCGAGCAGGGCGACGCCTATTCGCAGACGGAGTTGGGGCGTTGCTACCTTGAGGGCCGCGGTGTGGCTCGCGATAGGGAGAAGGCGGCTGAGTGGTACGGGCGTGCGGCCGCGGCAGGCTATGAGCCGGCAGTCGAGGCATTGCGGGAGCTGGCTCAGTGAGAGCTGAGAAGAGTGAGCCATTTGTCGGCGATGACCTCTGGGGTGAACGCCGAGGCTCTGACTACAGCTTCTCGCTCCATATCGCGCAGCCGCTCGGGTGAGTTCATCAGATTTTCGATATTGGCGGCGAGCGCATCGGGCGATGGCGAGCTGACGATGCCGCACTCGGGGGTGATGACTTCGGGCATCGCCTCGGCCGTGGAGTAGGCCACGGGCACACAACCATGGGCCATAGCCTCAACGACTACGTTTCCGAACCCTTCGGTAGCTGAGGTGAATGCCAGAATGGCGGCTCGGCGATAGTAAGGCACGGGGTCGCATTGCCCGTAGAGCGTGATGCGCTCTATTGAGTGACGGGCGATATATCGCTCGAGCGAGGCCCGCTCGGGGCCATCGCCCACTATCGCCGCTTGCCAATCGGGGTGGGCGGGGGCGAGGCGTTGCCACGCTCGGAGGAAGTGGAGCGGCTGTTTGTAAGCCACGAGGCGACCCGCGAAGAGCAGGAGCTTCTCTTTCGCGCAAGGCTCATCGCCGGCTATGTGGAAGGCGCAGGAGTTGGGGACGACGCAGGTAATCGCGTCGTCGATGCCCGAGAGTGCGATGGCGGCGCGGCGATGCGCTTCGGCACGGAACACGATGGCGTCGGCGCAGCGGGCCAGCTGCCTGTAGTGGCGGGCGAGAAGCTTGGCCGAGAGCCGGCGCGCCAGTGGCGGGGCGGTGTGCCAAAGGAGCCACCATGCGCCGCTTTTGAGCGTGGTGCAGTCGTACTCGGCCAGCCGGGCCGAAGGGTAGATGCGGTGGGTGGCTTCGACGTTGACGTTGGCAATCTTTATCACCGAGCCGGGCGCGTTCTCGAGGAAGAACAGCCGGCGGTCGGTAACGGCATTCTGGAATATCACTACATTTATCGCTTCGCGCTCGAGCAGCTGCCGATAGAATCGTCGCGCCTCGGCATCGTAGTGGTAGGGCTCGGCGGCGGGCATACAAAATTCCTGGATAGGGCAGACGTCGGAGCCGGAGATGTCGATGCTCGAGGTGTAAAGCACGGCGGCATAGTGGCCTTTCGCGATGAGCGACTGCGCCAAGGAGAGCGTGGCGCGCTCCACGCCGCCGGCGGTGGGCAGGCAGCGGGCGTTGGCAATGAAAAGTAAGCGATACGTCATCATATTCTTAAGCGAAGCGGCGCAGGAGATAATGTAAACGACGGTGGGCCACGGCTGCGGCTTGCTCGGCGATGAGAGCCTGCCCGCAGGGGTGGTACGGCTCGATGGCGCGAGAGATATCGGCTTTAGGGGTTCCGGCGGCGATAGCCTCGCTTACGAAGTAGCGCAGGAGCGAGTCGTTGAGCCGCTTAAGCGCTTCGGCGTCGGCCTCGTCGGGCAACAACGGCCGGGCCGCGTCGATGAATTGCCGGTACTGCTCTATCGTGGAGAGGTCGAACCGCTTAGAGGCGCCGCCCCAGCGATAGTTGTAGCCGATGTAGTCGATAGCGCGGAGCGCGGGGCGCTGCCGCAGGAGCGCGAGCAGGAAGATGCGGTCCTCGCCCCAGAAGGCCTGATAATCAGGGAATACGGTAGCCTGCAGCAGCGAAGCCCGATACGCTTTGCCCCAAGCGGCAGGCGACATCGCCGGCTCGCTGTCGATAATCGACTGCAAAAGGCGGTGGCGCAGCTCATCGGGGGCGGTTTCGGCCTCAACGCGCATACTTGCCGGCGCGTAAGGCAGGTGGAGCGCGGTGAGGCGGTAACGGAAGTTCATCGCGATGATGTCGGGCACGGGAGTTGCATCGGCGGCTTGTGTCAGCCGTAGCAGTGCGTCGCGGCTGAGCCAGTCGTCGGCGTCGAGGAACGTAATCCATCGGCCTTCGGCTCGGCCTATACCCGTCATTCGTGCCATATAAAGCCCTTCGCGCGAGGCGTGGGCGGCAAAGACGATGCGGCTGTCGCGCTCGGCGGCAGCCACGGCCACTTGGCGCGAGGCGTCGGTTGAGGCGTCGTCGACTACGACGAGCTGCCAGTCGGGCAACGACTGCCGCTGCACTGAGCGAATGGCGCGCGTGAGGGTGCCGGCGGCATTGTAGGCGGGTATTATGACGCTAATTATGGGCATCGGGCTTACGTATTAAAGAGGTGAAGCGGCGGCAGGCACGGCGCATAGAGGGGAGCAGCGCGGTGGCGAGGCCGGCAAAGATGGCAGTGTAGGCTACAGCGGCGATGACGGTGTCGGCAGCGAGGCCGGCCCAGCCGTCGCCTACGGATGGCAGCTGCATCGTGGCGGCCAGCGCTATGGCGGCGATGACCAGCAGCAGGGCGGTGCGCAGAGCGTAGTGGCTCACCGATGCCTTCAGTCCACGCCGATGCAGGAAATACGGCTTCCAGAGGAAAATCACTGCCAGTTGGCTTGCCACGGCGCCCCACACGATGCCGTCGAGCCCGTAGGCCAGGCCGAGCGGAATGGCCAGGGCGAGCGTGAGCGCTATTTCGGCTATCGGCGCGTAGATGTCGGAGAAGAGGGCGTAGGCCGCCAGGAATCCGTCGTTGACGTAGCGCACACAGCCCAGCAGCATCCAGGCGGTCATTGCAACCACGGTAGCCGGGCCGAGCACGTATTGCTCCCCGAGCCATAGCGCCACGAAACGCGAGGCGAAGAGGAAGAACAGGGCGGCCAGTAGCGTGCCGAGCAGATACTGCAGGCTGTGCAGCTCGGCAAAGACCTTTACCACGGCGGGCCGCTCTTCGGAGGCTACGAGGTGGCCTATGTTGCCGGTGATGCTGTCGAGCGACATCCACATCACCGTGATTCCGGCCATAGCGAGAAGCTGATAGTTGAAATAGGCGGCCACGGCAGCAAGTGAGGCCAGGGCGTAGAGGATAAGCGGCACTAATTGCTGCATCGCGAATTGCCCGCCTTTGTGAAAGGCCATCTGCTTGATGCGCGCCACGATGTGGGGATATTCGGCCCGGAGCGTGCTCAGCCGCAGCTTGGCGGGGCGCAGCCACGGGGCGTGTCGCCGGAGCGATAGCTGCAGCGATAGCGTGGCCAGCAGGGCGAAGGCCACTTCGAGCGCCACCCACACCTCATATTTATAAGGTAGCCACACGATGGCGGCTATCTGCGCCGCCAGCTTCAGGAGCGTCACCGACTGGAAGCTGAGGCGCAGGCGGTAGCTCTCTTGCGAGGCGGTGTAGGCTATCTGCTTGTAGTTGATGAAGTAGAAGAGCGCGGCATTGAGCAGCACGGCGGCAAAGGCGATATAGGGGTGGTACCACTTGATGCCCGAGGCTCCGGCAAAGATGAGCGGGAAGAACGCCATCACCGCGGCGCCGGCAATGACGATGGCGCAGCCTATGTAGCGATACAGTGCTCGCTGGAGGGCGATGATGCGGTTGGCTTGGCGATGGTCGGTGCGCGCCAGCGGGGCGTAGAGCGAGGCGGCGATAGCCGTGGAGATGCCCAGCTCGGCCACGTTGAGCATCTCGAGAATGTTGCTCACCGTGGAGTTGAGGCCCAGCAGCTCGGCCGAGAGGTAGCGCAGGAACAGGCGGCGCGAGAAGAAGTTGAGCACAAACAGCCCGAGCGTGAAGGCCAGAGCCGCAAGGGTGTTGCGGAGGCTCAGGCGGGTGCGGGGCTGTGGGGTAGGGGTCATTGTCGCTTTTTGGGGGTATCTTTGGGGTCGTCGAGGAGCTGGAGCAGCGAGGGGTGGATGAAGGCGGTGGCTACGGCGGCGATGCCGGCGAGCTTCACGAGCACGCGGCGGTCGCCGCCCACTCTCACAAATTCGCCCTCGATGCCTTCGAAGATGCCGCCGGTGACGCGCACGCGCTGCCCTTTCTTGAGCAGGGCGGTGTCGTAGTCGATATACATAATCTGCTCTTCGTAGTTGCCGGCCACGGCGATGAAGTTGCGCATCTGCCGCTCGGGAATGACGATGGGCTGGCGGGTGTCGAGGCTGCGTATGAAGCGTATGGGAAGGGTGCTCGTGGCCATATACTCCTGCATCTGTGCCGCCGTGCTGCGCATGAAGATGAGGTTGTGAATGGCAGGCACGAGCACTCTCACCTTGCGCTCGCCTTTGAGCTTCTCGGCGTATTTCATCGGGAGGAAATTCTCGATGTTGCGGCTGTCGAGGTCGGCTTTCACTTGCATCTCTCGACAGTAGGTCACACGGATACCGTACCAGTTGAGGTCGGCATCCGTGTGATTGACGGGGGTTGTTATGTCGGTCATCAATTGTCTGTTATTCAACGATTAAGGTTGAGCCGGCGGAGTGGGCTGTGACGTGGGGCGCATACTGGCTCTGCACCGTTGCGATGCCGAGGTTGTAGGTGCCGGTGGAGGTGATTGTCACGTCGTAGGCGATGAGATGGGTCCCCTTGGGCATCCAGCCTATGAAGATGTTGGTGGCGTCGTCCTTGGTCTCGCGGTAGAAGCCGAGGCCGTCGCGGTAGTCGTAGCCGGAGAGCTGGTCGAGGGGTTCCATAGTGGCGCAGCGCTCATCGTGGATGTTGACGTACTCGAGGTCGCGCTTGTTCTTGACGGTAAGCATCACGCGCACTTTGTCGCCCACCTTGAAGTGCTGCACTCCGCGGAGCACGTTGCCGTCGATGTCGTAGATGGCTTTCTCGATTGAGATCTCGTCGGTCGCGGCGGCTTCGATTTGTGTCATCGGGGCGGAATACTGGGCGTAGAGTGAGCCCCAAGCGGGCGAGTTGCCGTTGCGGGCTATCGAGAGTACGGAGCCGGGAGCGGGAAGCTCTATCTCGCGCATGATGTGGCCGGTGTAGCGTTCCATATCGGTGGCGGTGTCGAAGGAGGTGTCGCCTATCTTAATGGTGGCGGTGCCGGCGCGCTGCAGCCAGTCGGTTCCGGTGGAGAGCAGCGAGTAGATGGCATCGGAAGCGAGGCTCGAACCGCCCCAGTCGGTGGTCTGCTTCTGGAGCAGGAGCCACTGGCGTACGCTGTCGATGACGGTGTCGGTGCTGTCGTTGGCGTAGATGGCGCGGAGCATCAGCGAGGTGGCGGTCACGGGGCGATAGGAGCGATACCAGCCCACGTTGAGGTTGTCCCAATAGGTGCCGCGGTCGGGAGTCTCGATTGAGAACTCCTTGATGGAGCGCACGATGTCGGCCGTCACTTTGTCGCGGTGCTCGCGCTTGAGCAGCAGGGCAGCGAAGGCTTTGTCGGGTAGGTTGTAGTGGCGCCAGTTCTTCTCGTAAATCTTCAGGGCGCGGTTGGTCATCTCTTGCAGGGTGCGGCTGCGCTCTATCTCGGGATAGAAGGAGCGCACGTAGGAGTAGTAGCAGAAGATGGTGTAGTCCTTCTTGTCCTTCTGCTCAGCGTAAAGCTCGATGACGCGCTTGTCGAGGTACTCAACGCCGTGGCGCAGCATAGTGTTGAGTTCGTCGTCGTCGCCTATGAAGCCGAGGAGCTTCATCTCGCCCATCAGCTCGAGCACTTCGGCGGTGGCGTAGTACGATTCGTCACATTCGCGTATCCATTTCCAGCCGCCCGAGGGAGCCTGGAGATTGCGCAGGGTGGTCATCGCCTGGTCGCGGTTGGCAGTCACGTAGTCGGGGTCGTAGAGCTTCACGATGGCTTGCATACGTGCCGTCTGCCGCTGTGCCGGGCGCAGCCAGGGCGACTTGGCCAGCTCGGTAATCTTGAGTTGCTGGTTCTTCTCGAGCATCGAGGTGAGCATCGAGTCCTGCGGGTTGGCCTTCCACCATTCTATGGCTTCGCGCACCGAGGGGTCGTAGTCGGCGATGCCCTTGGCGAGCAGCAGCGCGTAGAGCGAGTGGGCGGCGCCCGAAGAGGTGATGCAGTTCTCGTAGATGGAGGGGATAGCCGTGAGGCAGTACCACATCGGGTTGTCGCAATATTCGAGCGTCACCTTGGCACCGGCGGGGATATTGCCGATGGGGCGGTCGAGAGAGTTCTGGCCGGGGTTGAGGTAGAACGGCTGGGTCTCGATCACGGGCGAAACGGAGCTGAGCACCGGTATGGCGTCCTGCTCGCCGTCGCTGAAGGTGGCGTTGGCGGTGCGGATACGGTAGCCGATGGCGGCGATGTCGCCGGGCACGTCGAAGTCGATGAGGCAGTTGCGCTGCTCCTTGGGCGAGAGCTGCAGGTCGTACTGCTGGCTCTTGACCACGGCATTGGTCATCGGGTCGAACAGCTCCACGAGGGCGGTGGCTTGCTGGGCCTCATCGGTGTTGTTGATCACGAGGGCCGAGATGGTGGCCTTGTCGCCTTGGCGCAGGAAGCGCGGCAGGTTGGCTTGCGCCATCAGCGGCTTGGAGGTCACGAGCGTGCGCTCTACGTTGTCGGTGAGGATATTACCGGCGCCGGTGTAGGCAATCATCTTGACGTTCCACGTGGTGTTGTAGTTAGGCGCTGTGAAGCTG
Organism: uncultured bacterium; assembly: GCA_946184715.1. GTDB lineage: Bacteria > Bacteroidota > Bacteroidia > Bacteroidales > Muribaculaceae > CAMHGU01. The sequence goes on from CAMHGU010000011.1 coordinate 6,924, forward strand.
ACTGCGAGCTGTCCGTCGGCGTCGGCCACGAGCGTGGGCTGCCACAGCGCTGTCTTGAGCTTGCCTATGCGCATCTCCACGTTGTCCATATCGGGCGCGGCGCTCTTCTGCTCGGCCGATTTTTCTTCTGCAACGGCCTCCTTCATCCTTATATCATCATTAGCGACCATATATTGAATCCCAGGTTCTTCAGCCATCAAATCGGCCGGTGCGGCATCTTCCACAAATGCGGCCGACCTATATACCCTGTTGCCGGCACCGAGCATTCGGCGCGAAAACCTGAGATGCGACTGGAACAGCTCTTCGCCGTAGAAGTCGAATTCGGGCGCGCTGATTGAATTGGAGGAGTAGTTGTTGATTGTACTGCCGTAGAGGCGGGCGCTCGCGTTGCTGTAGTTGGGGGTGGAGAATGAGTAGCGGGTGGCGAGCGTCAGGCGCGACATTGTCCAGCCGAAGGAGTTCGGCATTATTGCGTCGAGGGCGTGGTCGTACACGTCGAGCAGGGCGGCGGCGCCTACGGGCTTGCCGTTGACATCGGTGAAGCGGAACTTCCAAGTCTCTACATCGCCGCTGGTGAGCTTGTCGCGGAAGGCCTCGACCGTGGCGGTGAGCTTCGGCGCTTTGGCCTTGGCGGGAATGACGATGGTGGTGCTCTCGTGGTTGAAGTTCTTCGACGTGAACAGGTACACGCGGGTGTTCTCAATCGACCCGGTGGGCACCTTCACGTTCAGGCGGAAGTTGCCGGCCTCATAGTGCTTCCACCCGCGGTCGATAATCTCGGTGCCGTTGATGGCCACATAATAGAGGTGGGTGGGGAGGTGGGAGCCCATCAGGATTGAGGCGTTGCCTTTATCGTCGGCGGTCACGTTCTTCTCGGGAATCCACAGTATCGCCTCGGTGGGGCAGTCCTTGTCGGTGGTGCGATAGAGGGTCACGTAGCAGTAGTCGGAGTCTTCGTATTTGTAGCCATCGTTGAGACAGGCCTGGATGCGGTAGTAGCCCGAGGGAATGTCGCTCAGGTCGATGCGCGTGGCATCGGCATCGCTGTCGGGCGTGGCGGGCACGAAGGTGCCGCTCTTGAGGTACTGCACGTTGTTGTACTCGCCGGCGCGGCTGATGCGGTAGTGGCACGTGGTGGCTTTGCCGTCGTTGCTCTCGAAGGTGAACGGCAGCACTATCGGCTTGCTAATCTCGATATTCTTCACATCAGTGGCTTGCAGCTTGCAGTGGTAGCCCACGGTGAAGTGGCACGTGCCGCTCTGGGTCTCGCCCGAGCCTGAGGTGACGGTGGCTTCGGCGTTGTAACCCCAGAAGGAGTTGCCATTGTTGGAGAAGGTCTCCATCGGAATGTGCACCGTGAAATGCCCCGCGGCATCGGTGGTGGCGCTGAGGGTGTCGATTACGGTGGCGTCGTCTTTGCCCCACCAGCGGAACCACGACCACTCGGAGCGGGTGAGCTCTATCGTCACAGGAGTGTTGATCAGCGGCACGCCCGAGTAGGTGGTGGCCTTGCCTTCGAGCTTCACCTCTTTCTCGTTGCGGCTGAAGGCCGAGGGCACATCGATAAATTCCACTTCGAAGGTCGGCGCCTTGTATTCGGCCACTTCAACCGATGTGTAGTCGCTCTGCCCGGTGGCGGCCTTACGCGCTATAATTTCGAACTGGCCGTTCATTCGATTGGTCGGCACCTCAAATTCGCCGTTGGCGCGGCCGTATTCGTCGGTCGTCACCTTCACTGTGCTTACCTCTTCGCCGTTGGGATCGCGGAGCGTCACTTCAAAGTCGTCGTGAGCCACCAGCTTGCGCTCAAGCCCGGTAGTGGTGTAGCCCACGATTACCCACTTGATGGTCTCGCCCGGCCGATACACGCCCAGGTCGGTGAAGATTTTGGTGTCGTAAACGGTACGGGGCTTCGCTTCCTCTTTGTCGATGCGGGCGTAGTGCGTATTCTCGTTTGCCCAGCGGTCCTTGCCTTTCTCGGCGCGGATATAGTAGCGGTCGCTGCGCTTGTAGTTGGCCTTGATGATGCCGGTGGCATCGGTGCGCTGACGCATCACCAACTGCTCTTTCCATTTCCCGTTATCGTAGGTGCTATTGTAGAAGCTCACCTCCACGTCGGCCACGGGCTTGCCGGTGATGCCGTCGGTGACGATTACGATGTACTCTTTATCGTCGTCGGTCGTGCCGGTGGTCACCTTGAGGTCGGTCACGGTGATAATCTCGCTGTAGTGGCGGTCTTCGGTCTCTTTCACCTGGCCGTCGGCGTCGGTGTATCGGAGCTTGATTACGTAGCGCCCGTAGCTCTGCGGCGCGAAGCTGAACGGCACGTCGGTCGAGGGGAAGGGCTTGATGCTGTCGCAGCGTAGCGTCAAGTGCTCCACCTCGTCAATCTCTTTGTCGGTGGGGCGGTCTTTCACATGGTCTTTCACGCGATACAGGGTGAGCGTGGCTTCGTTGATGTTGCGCATCGACAATGTGCCGGCGATGGGCTGCGTGGAGCTATATGCCCCCGAGGCCCGATAGGAGGCCTGGCACTGGTTGAGTTCGTTCCATTGATTCTGAAGGGTGCTGTTGAACGCGTAGTCGGGGTAGCGCTCCATGTGGGCCTTGAGCATATCGCTGCGCTTTTTCATCTCCTCGTGGGTGTACTTCAGCACCTTTACTTTCTCGAGGAAGAGCCCGCTGTAGGGGTTGTCGGAGTATTGACGATAGAGGCTGAGCCAGTAGGCGTTGTCCTCCTCGCTCGTGGTTTCGCTGGGCACACCTTTGGCCACCGTGAAGTAGATGTAGGCCGGAATGTCGTTGCGGTGCAGCTCTATCTGCTTCTCTTTCAGCTGCCCCGCAAGGGCCTCAAATGTGTCGTCACCCAGTATCCGCTCGGCCTCTTTGATGAGGAAGTCGAGCACCGTGGAGTAGAACGTGGCATCGAGGTCATCGTAGTCGAGGAGTATCTTATAAGTGCCTATGGGCGTCTGCGCCGCGGCTTCGGGATTGGCGAGCGCTTGCATCACGAGCTCTTGGATCTTCGTGTTCCACTGCTCGTAGCTCCACTCGGTGTAGTCCTCGGCTGCGGTCTCGGTGCTCTTGGCGCGCCCGCTGGTGACGTCCCAGTCGCTGGAGGTGAGCCGCGCTTCATATACGCGCGCCTTGAATATCGTCAGCATCGCCCGCGCCGTGGCATCGCTCTCGCGGCCGAGGGCTTCGTCGATCTTCTTTACAATGTCGGGAAACGATTCATCGGTAATCTTCGATTGGGCTACCGTGTAACGCACCAATGCGTCGATTAGCTCGGGCGATGTGCGCGCGTGCTTGATGTCGTTGAGTGCCTCTTTGCTCACCGTCTTCGGGTAGGCAAAGTCGGGCTCTTTTCTCTCTGCGCTCATATTTATGCTAAATGTTAGGGTTAGCAAGAGGGTCGTTAAGGCGATGGTCAGATGTCGCATAGCTATAGAGTTTAGTTTTGAAGTCGCAATTTACAATTTTTTTGACTAATAACACTCCTAAATGTTTAAAAACTTACACCCGCAGGCACCAATTTTATTTTTTAAATATTTTCAAGTCATTTGACTTGAGGCCGATTGCTTCGCAATTCTCGCGCGCAGCGCGACCCTCGTAGCGACTAAGGTGGCATAAATAGCGAGTGCGCCCGCTGTGGTGGACGCACTCGCTCTATCTATAAGGTTGCCGTCGCTCCTTAGCGCGTGATAGCTACCTTCTTGTTGCCCTTGAGGTAGATGCCGGGAACGTTGGGCTTGCCCGAGAGGCGCACTCCAGTGATGCTGTACCACTGCTCGCTGCCGGCCTTAGCGGCGTTGATGGCCTCTACACCGCTGCCCTCGGCTTCGGTGGTGAAGGTCGCGCTCTCGCTCCAGTCGGTAGCGCCGCGGGTGTTGATGGCCTTAATCTGGTACTCGTAGTCGGTCTCGTATTCGAGGTCGGCAAGCGTGATGGCCGGCTCGGTGAGGCCTTCTATCTCTTCCCATGCGATGGTGGGACCGTAAGAGATTGATACATCATCAATGTTCAGGAGGAACATATCGGTGCAGTTGAAGTGGCGGATGGCGATGCGACCCTTCTCGCCGGCGTATTCGCTCAGGTCAAAGGTGTACTCGGTCATCTCGGCCGAGGCGACAATCTCCTCCGAAATCTGAGTGAACTCTTCAATGCTCTCAAAGTCGGTAGGGCCTACATATACGGCGAAGTGCTCAGCGCTATAGTTCGCGTCTTGGCCGCAAGCCCAGAGGCTCAGGGTGCCATCGAGGCTCACTTCGGGGGTGAATACCCAGTTGTCGGGCGTGAGCGGGCCGAGGTCATTGTCGTAGCTGGCCGATACCAGCACGCTTATCGGGCTGTGGCTTATGTAGTTGGCGTGGCTGCCGTATCCCCAGGTCTCGCCATCGCCATCAGCATCGTAAATCAGCCAGTCATTAAGCTGGTCAATGTCCTCGAAGTCCCAGAACAAGTTGCCCTCGCCACTGTCTTCAGCTTTCGGCCTAAAGCGGAAGCTCCAGCTCTCGGCATTGGTGGCGTCCCAGCTGATGGTAGCCGTGTTCTTCACTATCGTCACATCGGCTGTCTCCGGCAGCTGTGGCGCGTCCGGATAGTCGATGGTAATATCTACCTTATCATTAGTGCCGCCAAGGCTTACGGTGAACGTGTAGCTCACCCCGGCCTCGATCTCGAAATCGTCGCGGCGACCGTTTTCGCCCGACGCGATCCACACGCGGTCGCCCGGCGTGGGGTTCGTGATGCAATAGTCGTAGATGCCGGCCGGCACGAAGATGGTAGCTTCCGAGGCGATAATGATATTCTCGGTTGAGAGCTTGCCATCAGCGTTCTCTGGAATCTTGTAGTCGAAGGCGGCGTAGGTCTCTTCGCTCGCATCGCCCGATGTGGTGAGGCCACCGTTCTCGGGAATGATGGTGCCGTAAGCTTCGGCTTTGCTGTCGAGAAGCATCTGATAGCCGGAGCCGTCGCCCCACACATCGTCGGCAGCGAGCGTCACGGCCGCCATCCCGTCGGGGATCTCGTCCGTCAGCTTGGCCTTAGAGGCCGAGCGAAGCGCCCGCGGCGTCGTAGTTTTCGGGGTCTCTTTGGCCACGCGTGTGTTCTGCGTGCCGGCGGCGGCCACAGGGGCCTTATGCAGCGAGCCGGCTTGAGCCGCTATCGCTATTGCCGCAATAGTTAACAATGTAAAAGTTCGTTTCATAGGCTGTAATTTTTTTTGGTTAGGAATAATTTGAATATGGCTGCAAAGTTACAACAATAATTACAATCCGCAATATTTCACCCGCATTTTATTTCAATTTTGAAATTTTAGGGGGTGAAAAATAACAAATTGGAAGATAATGCAGATTTTTTGGTATTATTCTACCCGCAGCCCCGCCCGCGCCATCCCGCAGCCCCGCTTGCTGCGCCCCCTCGCGCCCGCCCCCGCTTGCTTTTTCCGCCCAAATGCACTATCTTCGCACTCAGCTATGGAAGTAATCTACGAAGACAACCACATCATCGTGGTCAACAAAGCCCCGGGCGAAATAGTCCAAGGCGACCGCACCGGCGACACCCCGCTGGTCGACATCGTAAAGCAATGGCTCAAAGTCAAATACAACAAGCCCGGCCAAGTGTTCTGCGGAGTCGTCCACCGCATCGACAGGCCCGTGGGCGGCCTCGTCGTTTTCGCCAAGACGAGCAAAGCCCTCTCCCGACTCAACGATATGCTCCGCCGCGGCCTCGTCCACAAAACCTACTGGGCAATCGTAGCCCAGCGGCCCCCGCGCGACGCCGACACCCTCGTCCACTATATCACCTCCACCGAGCGCACCAATAAGTCGCGCGCTACCCTCGACCCGCGCCCCGGTGCCCAGCGCGCCGAGCTACGCTACCGCCTCATCGCCTCCTCCGACCGCTACCACCTTCTTGAAGTGCAGCTCATCACCGGCCGAAAGCACCAGATCCGTGTCCAGCTCTCCTCAATAGGATGCCCCATTCGCGGCGACCTCAAATACGGCGCCCCGCGCTCCAACCCCGACGGCAGCATCTCACTCCTCGCCCGCCACATCGAGTTCGAGCACCCCGTAAGCCACCGCCCCATCGCCCTCGACGCCCCCATCCCCCCCGACCCCCTCTGGCAAGCCCTCGCCCAAGCCACCACCCCCGCCACCCCTCATTAAGCCCCGCCGAGCCGCCCTCAGTAGCATCGCGCTCACCCGCCGCGAGCAGCACCCCCGGCAAGCCACGCCGCGCAGCCGTCGGCGTACTCGGCGACGAAGTCGGCGACCTCTTGCCGCCCTCCTGGGCTCCTCCCGCCCCTCCCCGCGAGCAGCCCCCGGGTGGGAATTGCTGGGGTGGGGGGTGAAATTTTTCGGGGGGAAATGTGGGGAATGTCGCGGGATATTGTTAATTTTGGAGGCGTGGTAGGCTAGCCTCGGCGGGGCGGTGGCTGATTGATGCCGCGGCGTGGCTTGGCTCATCGAAAGTGTGGAATGAAATCATAAAAACCTGAGATACAGTATGAAAAGACGTGCGATTACATTGCTTGCGGCAGCTGCGCTTGCGGCTGGCGTGGCTGGGGCTGCGACGGTGCCGACGGCGGGGGCGCAGCGGGTGGTGCAGGCTTCGGTGCCGGAGTTGATGGGCATCGGGAAGGTGAAGGTGAAGAGTGCGGTGGCCGATGCGGCTCGGAAGCGTGTGACCATCGACCTTAACGAGGCTTACGGCGATGTGCCGTTTACGAAGCAGACGGTGGCCGCGATGGCCGAGGAGGTGAAGAGCCAGCTCGGCGCGGCGTATTCGGGCTACGAGGTGGTGTTCACCATCGAGGGCCGCGACATCGCCACGTATCTGCCCGAGACGGCGGTGGTGGAGCGCGACGCGAGCGAGTTCATCACGCCGCTCGATGCCGACCGTGTCTATACCAAGGGCCTTAGCGGCGACATCATCGCGATGTGGCAGAGCCACGGGTGGTACTTCGAGCCGAAGCTTAACCGGTGGGAGTGGCAGCGCGGGCGTATGCTGCAGACGGTGGAGGACGTATATACTCAGAGCTATGTGGTGCCGTTCCTGGCGCCGATGCTTGAGAACGCGGGGGCTTACGTGATGCTGCCCCGCGAGCGCGACACCCACAGCATCGAGTACGTCATCGACGGCGATGGCGGCAATGCCGTGGGTATCTACTCGGAGCACAACGGCCATAACCACTGGCAGCGCGGCGAGGAGCCGGGCTTCGCGTATAAGCGCGATGAGTATCGCGTGGGCGAGAACCCGTTTGCGGAGGGCAGCTACCGCCGCGTGACGGCTACGGCCGACGCTTCGCGAGCTTCGCGCGCCGTGTGGAGTCACGCCGTCGAGGAGGACGGCGACTACGCCGTGTACGTGTCGTACCACTCGCTGCCCAACAGTGCGACCGATGCGGTATATACGGTGCACCACGCCGGCGGCGACTCGAAATTTAAGGTGAACCAGACGATGGGCGGCGGCACGTGGATCTACCTCGGCACGTTCCCGCTGCGCAAAGGGTATAGCGGCCCGATTGTGGAGCTGACTAACGTGTCGGCCGATGCCGACGCGGTCATTACCGCCGACGCCGTGAAGATAGGCGGCGGCATGGGCAACGTGGCCCGCAAAGTGAAGACCGAGGGCAACCCCGACGCCCGCGCCGATATAGAGTACGAGTACAAGACGAGCCTGCGGCCCCGCTTCGTTGAGGGCGCGCGCTACTGGCTGCAATGGGCGGGCGTGCCCGACTCGGTATATACGCCTTCCGACAATCTCAACGACTACACCGACGACTATAAGTGCCGCGGCGAATGGGTCAACTATCTGCTCGGCGGGTCACGCTTCAACGAGGAGCGTCCCGGCTTGCGCATTCCCGTTGACCTCTCGTTGGCGTTCCACAGCGATGCGGGCGTGACCGGCGACGATTCCATCGTGGGCACCCTGGGCATCTATTACGACAAGGGCGAGCGGCAGAGCTACCCCGACGGGTCGCCGCGCACGGTGTCGCGCCACTACACCGACTTGGTGATGAGCAACATCGTGGCCGACGTGCGCCGCGGCTACGAGCCGCGCTGGAGCCGCCGCGGGATGTGGAACAAGACCTACTTTGAGGCGCGCGTGCCCGAGGTGCCGGCGATGCTGCTTGAGCTGCTGTCGCACCAGAACTTCGCCGATATGCGCTTGGGGCTTAACCCCGAGTTCCGCTTCACGGTAAGCCGCGCTATATATAAAGGTATGCTGCAGTTCCTTGCCGAGCGCGAGGGCCGCGACTATCAGGTGCAGCCGCTGCCGGTGCACGGCTTCGGCATCACGAATGTAGGCTCCGGCAGCTACCGCCTGGCGTGGAAAGCCACGCCCGACAGCCTGACGGCCAACGCCGATGCCTCGGCCTTCATAGTGGAGGAGCGCATCGACGGCGAAGGCTTCGCGCCCATCGCCAAAGTGACCGAGCCGAGCTACACCGTCAACGTCACCGACGACCGGATACATAGCTACCGCATCGTGGCCCTGAACGACGGCGGCCGCAGCTTCCCGAGCGAGACGCTGGCGCTGCGCCGCGCCGCTTCAGGCAAGGAGGTGCTGATAGTGAACGGCTTCACCCGCGTGAGCGCCCCCGACTGGTACGACAACGGCGCCGAGGCCGGCTTCCTCGATGCCAAAGACCACGGCGTGCCCTACGGCGAGCAGATCAACTACGTAGGGGCGCAGAAAGAGTTCAGGCGTGCGCTGCCGTGGGTTGATGACGATGCCACCGGCTACGGCGACAGCCGCTCCAACTACGACGCGAGTGTCATCGCCGGCAACACCTTCGACTATCCCTACCTGCACGGCACCGCCCTTGCCGCGGCCGGCTACGGCTTCATCTCCTGCTCGGTCGAGGCCTATGCCGATGGCGGCTACGAAGGCAGCAAGCTCATCGACTTCATCTTCGGCAAGCAGAAAGAGGTGAAGACCGGGCGCGGCGCCGTGCCCAACCGCCACAAGCTATTCACGCCCGCACTATGCGCCGCCATAGAGCGGAGCCTGAAAGCCGGCGCCGGCATCTTCCTCTCGGGCGCCTACATCGCCACCGACACCTGGGACAACGTGACTCGCTCCACCAATATCGGCGAGGCGAAATTTGTGGAGAAGATCCTCGGCTACAAGTACCTCACCGGCCAGGCCGCCACCGTGGGCGACATATACGTGACCGAGAGCCCCGCAAAGCAGCTCAAGGCCGGCTCCCACTACAACTACAACGACCATCATAGCCGCGACATCTACACCGTGGAGTCGCCCGACGGCATCGTGCCGTCCGACAAGAACGGGTTCACCTTCGCGCGCTACGCCGAGAACAACATCCCCTGCGGCGTGGTGAGCGAGCGCGCCACGGGCAGCCGCGTGTGTGCCCTCGGCGTCCCCTTCGAGACCATCACCGACGCCGCTCAGCGCAGCGCCCTGATGAAGCAAATTATAAATTATCTCAGCCGGCAATAGGCGCCCCGCTTTCGGCAAAAATGAGTACCTTTGTAAAAGTGTTGACAATTATAAGGCACAATGACAATAGAGGATGTTAAGACAATCATAAAAGGTGACGAAACCCGTAGGTTGGAAGTAAAAAAGTCAACGGGCGAGTTAAAGGATGGTATGCGCTCTATTTGTGCTTTTCTTAATACCGATGGCGGCTGGTTGTTATTCGGTATTACCCCGACAACCCTGAGAATCCTAGGCCAGGATGTGACTGACAATACTCGAAAGGAAATCGCAAGGGAGATAGCGAAATTGGAACCCTTGATAGACATTCCGGTAGAATACATTGATGTGCCGGGACGTCCAGGTTGTCAAGTCATTGCCATTCATGTGAATGCCGCGGGTTATTGGGAAGCTCCTCATGCCTACGACAGCAAGCCGTATATTCGCGTGGAGAGCACCACCATTGTTATGCCTCTTGATATATACCGTGACAGGCTGATGCGGAGTAAGGTCAATCGTTACAAATGGGAAGACCAAGTGTGTGAAGGCATTACTATTGCCGACCTTGAAGAACAACGTATTCGTGGCGGAGTACGTTTAGGCGTTGAGCGTGGACGTATGCCGGCATCATCATTGTTGGAAACGACCGAAAGTCTTGTCGAGAAATTGAAGCTTACGACATCAGATGGGCAACTGAAGAATGCAGCAGCAGCCTTGTTTCTGCATGACACCAGCCAGTTTCCTCAGTTCCTGCTGCGTATGGCCCGTTTTCGTGGGACGAATAAGAACGAGTTTATTGATAACCAGCGAGCGTATGGCAATTTCTTCGCGCTCTTGGATGCCGGTATAGCATTCTTTTTTAAGCACCTTTCCATCAGCGGCAAGATAGTAGGCATAATGCGTGAGGAAAAACTGGAAGTCCCGGTTGAGGCTCTGCGAGAAGCCTTGACCAATGCGCTTTGCCATCGGTTCTTCCATAACACAAGCAGTTCGGTGGGCATTGCCATCTATGATGACCGTATAGAGATTGAAAACTCAGGGCATCTGCCAGAAGAGTTGACACCTGAGACCATCAAACAGTCACATCATTCATTCCCACAGAACCCAACTATTGCCGATGTGCTCTTCAAGACTACCTTTTTGGAGAATTGGGGCAGTGGCGTAGGGCGCATAATGGATGCCTGTCGAGATGCCGGCCTTCCGGAACCGGAATACGGTCAGAACGCATCCTTCGTTTGGGTCACATTCAAGCGAGGCGCCATACACTCGGAAAGCCATACAAGTTCACCATACAACCATACAACCATACAAGTCCGGCATACAACCTCGATGCGCCCCTCTAAGGTGAAACGTTTAAGGACGTTCTTGTCAGTGGTCGGTGAAAATGGCGCTAACCTGAAAACTTTGATGGAAGGAATGAATCTACGCAACAGGTCGAGCTTTGTTAATGCATACATTACCCCGAACTTGGCAGATGGTAATATCGCAATGTTGTATCCGGAGTCGCCCAATCATCCTATGCAGTCGTATTATTTGACTGCCAAGGGCAGAGAACTGTTGGAACGATTATGATTCTGATTTAAATCACGGATATTAAACAACTTATAAAACATAAAATAGACTTAAGCAATGGCAAGAATCAACTGTTTTATCCCCTACGCGAGCGCAGAGCAGGCCCGCGCTACCATCGACGGGTTGCGCGCCAATGGGCTCGTAGGGAAGGTGTATCTGCTCGCCGCCGAGGGCATCGACGCCCAATATGAGGGTTGCGAGGTGATACGCGTGAACAACCTAACGTCATCGGCCACCATCAAGGCCATCGCGGCCCACGCCGATGCCGACTACACCCTGGTTTACACCAAGTACGTTACGCTGAAGTTTGCGCCGTTCGCGCTTGAGCGCTTTGTGGGCATACTCGACGACAGCGGCAGCGGAATGGTCTATGCCGACCATTACAACGTGACCGACAAAGGCTACGACCGCGCGCCGGTGATTGACTACCAGATGGGGTCGCTCCGCGATGACTTCGACTTCGGCTCCGTGCTCGTGTTCTGCTCGCACTGCCTGCGGGCGGCAGCCGAGGCAATGAAGGCCGACTATGAGCACGCCGGGCTTTACGACCTTCGGCTCAAGCTGTCGCAGCGCGCCGCCATCACCCACATCAACGAGTATCTCTACAGCGACGTGGAGCTTGACACCCGCAAGAGCGGCGAGAAGATTTTCGACTACGTCGACCCGAAGAACCGCGGCCGCCAGATAGAGATGGAGCAGGCTTGCACCGAGCACCTCAAAGAGATAGGCGGCTACCTCGCCCCCGAGTTCAAGCACATAGAGTTCGGCGCCGACAACTTCGAGGTTGAGGCCACGGTGATGATTCCCGTGCGCAACCGCATTCGCACCATACGCGATGCCATCGGCTCCGTGCTACGCCAGCGCACCGACTTCAAGTTCAACCTGATGGTGGTTGACAACTTCTCGACCGACGGCACCCGCGAGGCCATCGACGAGTTTGCCGACGACCCGCGCTTGATTCACATCATCGCCGACTACTATGATATGGGGATAGGCGGCTACTGGAACCTCGCCGCCCACCACCCGCAGGCCGGTAAATTCATAGTGCAGCTCGACAGCGACGATATGTATGCCGGGGAGGACACCCTTCAGACGATGGTCAACGCCTTCTACGAGCAGAACGTGGCAATGGTGGTAGGCACCTACCAGATGACCGACATCGACCTCAACCCGATACCGCCGGGCATCATCGACCACCGCGAGTGGACGCCCGACAACGGCCGCAACAACGCCCTGCGCATCAACGGCCTCGGGGCTCCGCGCGCCTTCTACACCCCGGTGCTTCGCGAAGTGAAGGTGCCCAACACCAGCTACGGCGAGGACTACGCTCTCGGGCTCAAGATCTCGCGCACCTACCAGATAGGGCGCGTATATACCCCCGTGTATCTGTGCCGCCGCTGGGACGACAACAGCGACGCCTCGCTCGATGTGGTGAAGATGAACAACAACAACCTCTACAAAGACCGCATCCGCACCTGGGAGCTTCAAGCACGTATAGCCCTCAACAAGCGCAAAGCCTGAAGCCGTGGCAGCGCTGATGAGCGAAATGGAATCTCTGTTCGGCCGCGCCATGGGCGGCTGGGCAGAGGTTTCGGCTCGTTACGGGCAGCTTGCCGATGCCCCGCGAGCCTCGCTGACGGTAGAAGGCTACAGCTTCAAAGTGGTGCTCAACCCCACGCGCTCCGTATCGACCCTCGCCAAGGTCGATGCCCGGTCGATAGCGTCGCGCCCCTGCTTTCTCTGCCCCGCCAATCAGCCGGCCGAGCAGGAGGCCTTGCGGTGGCAAGGGTATAAGATACAGGTGAACCCGTTCCCCATCTTCTCCACGCGCCATTTCACCATCTCGAGCCTACGGCACGAGCCTCAGCAGCTTGCGCCCCACTTTGCTGATATGGTGGCGCTGGCCCGGCAGTTGCCGGGCTATGTGGTGTTCTACAACGGTGCCGGTGCCGGTGCTTCGGCGCCCGACCATCTGCATTTTCAGGCCGGCCCCGCGGCGGAGCTGCCGCTGTGCCGCAGCGAATGGTGGATTGCCGGCGAGCGGCACAGCCTTGAGGTCGGCACTATGCCCGGCGATGACGCGGCACTTGCGGCTTTGACCGGCATCATCGCCGAGGCCGAGCGGCAATGCCCCATCAACGTCATCAGTTGGGCCGATGAGCAGGGCGGGGTGGAGGTGCATCTGTTTCGCCGTCGCTGCCACCGGCCCTCGTGCTATGGTGCAGAGCCAGGGCATCTGCTCGTGTCGCCCGGCAGCATCGACCTTGCCGGCCTTGTCACCGTGATACGCCCGGCCGACTTCGCCGCCCTCACCGCGCAGCCCGCGCTGCTCGCCGGCATCGTCGCCGAGGTCACCCGCTGAGCTGCGGCGGGGCGGAGTAATCGGAGCGCTCTGACTAATCTGATTACTCCGATGGGTTATACCTGGGGGAGGACGGAGTGGACGTCGCGGACGATACGGAGCGAGGAGAGGCCGTGCTTCTTGCCGGCGATGTAGTTGGGCAGGTCGGTGTCGCCTCGGCGTAGGTGCGAAACGAAAAGCGGGTAGCCTATTGAGAACCAAGCGGCATAGAACTCGTCGCCCACATTGAGCTTGCAGTTCTTGACGGCGACCACCCGGAAGCGGTCGGCGCTGATTTTCTGCACACGGCACATACGGTTGGGTAGCCATTCCATCTCGAGCTGTTCGCCGATAGCGATTTGCGAGATTGTATTGACACGCTCGGGTGTGAAACCGCTCTCGACGGGTTCGGACTGGCCGGCGTGAGTCTTGACGAAGTCGTCCCAGTCGCGACAGCCCACGAAGCGCGAGAGAATTGAGAGGGTGCCGATGCGCGGTGTGTGGTTGCTCGGCACGTATTGCCAAATACGCTTGATGGTGCTGATGCTCAGGGGCGTGATGCGGTTGGCGCTGTCGTTGCGCTGGTGCTCCAGCTCAAGGGCGGCCACGAGTTGCTCGAAATCGTAGGGCGAGCGTAGCGTAAAGCCCATCTTGGCTTCCACGGCTTGTCGCAAGAGTGCTATTATTTCGTTTGTGCTTTGGTCCATTATCGGGTTAAGTTCTTCACAGCTTGATTCAGATGCAAAGTTACGCATTTGTCAAAAAGGTTCAAATTCTGAACCAAAATGAACCCGAATGTGAACCGTTTTGAACTGCGGCACGGCAGCTCCAAGCGCGGATAAATAGCAGGGCGAATGAGGCGATGCGCGAAATAATTGCTATATTTGCGGAAGAGAAACCTTTGGAAAAGAAAGAATATGGAAAGCACAAAGAAATGTCCGATATGTGCGGAGCGGATACCTGCCGATGCGCGCGTGTGCCCGCTCTGCCGCGAAGTACTTGAAGGCCCCGGCCGCTCGTGGCTGCTGCAATATGCCTCTGATGGGGTCGCTCCGGAGGCGGCAGCACCTGCCGCGCCAGCCGATGTTGAGAATGCGGCCGCGCCACTATCGCAGCCTCAACCCGTTGCTGAGCCTGCGCCGCAGCCTACTGTCGAGCCCACGTCGGACGGCTCGTGCGAGCCGGCGGTGGTGACGGCTGAGGAGGAGTATGCGCCTGTGGAGGAGCGGCCTCGGCGTCGATATAAAGCGGCACTGATAGCCGTGTGGGTGGTGGTAGGACTGCTTGCCGCACTGTTCGCTCTGCTCTTGATTGGGGTGCTGACCGACGATGATGACGCCCCCGCTAAGGGCGCGCCCGTGGCAGCCGTGGCCGGCGAGGAGAGCGCCGTGGCCGGCGAGGAGAGCGCCGTGGCCGACACCTGCGTTATGGTGGGCGCTTACGTCGTGGATGTCTCCGACACCAACCTACGCGACGCGCCACGAGGCAATGTGGCGATGACGTTGTCCTGCCAGAGAGCATATACCTTGACCCTCACCACGCCTACCAACGGCTGGTGGCGAGTGGTGTGTGTGACCGATGCCGAATGCTGTGATGAGATTGCCCTTCGCGGCTCCGCTACCGACCAATATTGGATTCATCACTCGGTGATAGGCGCCTCCACTCGCAACTACGGCACCGAGCCGCTCTATCTGCTTGCCGCCCCCGATGCCGCAAGCCAACGGCTCTATCTGCTTCCGCCGGAGGCCGAGGTGGGTCTGCTCGACCTCGACGACATCTGGGTGAAGGTCATCACCGCCGATGGCCACGTAGGCTGGTTGCCGAATGATATGCTTTGCGATAATCCGCTCTCCACTTGTCCCTAACCAATGACAGCAATGACCGACGACACGTCAGATTCCTGTTTTCAACCAGCCGAGGAGCCGATAGAGGCAGGGTGGAGCGACTTTGAGCCGCTGAAGCGGAGCGAGGGCGGGGCGTGCGTGGTGGTCAAGGCGAAACGTCGCGGTAAATGGCACGTGCTGAAGGCGCTGCGGCCCGCCTATGTCGATAAGCCCGCCTACCAGGCGCTGCTGCATAAAGAGTTTGAGATAGGCTACGGCCTCTCTCACGAGAACATCGCCGCCACCATCGGGCTTGAGCCTGTGGCGGGGCTGGGCGAGTGCATAGTGCAAGAGTGGGTGGATGGCGCGACGCTGCGCGAGGCGATGGGCCGAGGCGTATGGAACCGCGGCCGAGTCGTGGCGATAATGCGCCAGCTCAGCTCGGCCTTGAGCTATATTCACGCCAAGCAGATAGTGCATCGCGACGTGAAACCCTCGAACGTGATGCTCACCGCGCGCGCCGACCGCGTGAAGATTATCGACTTCGGACACTCCGATGCCGACGACTATGCCGCACTGAAGCTGCCCGCCGGCACGGCAGGCTACCAGGCGCCCGAGCTTCGCGCGGCGGGCGGCACTGCCGATGAGCGTAGCGACATCTACTCGCTGGGCGTGATGCTCGGCGAGCTTTGCGCGTTGCTTCCGAAGCCCGACCGCGCGCTGGAGCGGATAGCGCGCCACTGCACCGAGAGCGACCCGATGAGGCGGCCGCAGCACGTGGCCGACATTGACTGGGACACGCCACTGCTCTCGCCGTGGCTCCGCGCGCTGCTCGTGGCGGCGATGGCCGCTGCGGTGGCGTGCATAGTGGCGATATTCTTCTACTTACGGCAGCCTGTGGAGAATGTATCTCGCGCGGCCGATACGGTTCCCGCGGTGCCAGCCGACACTGCGTCGGCACCCGCTGAGACACCCGGTGAGGTGCCTGAGCCGAGGCCTAAAGAGAAAGGCGTGGAGGAGACGGAGTCGGTGCGGCCGGCAGAGGTGAAGCCTGAGAATACGGTTCCGGCCGATACCGCGATGTCGTGGGGCGAGCACCCAGTGCTTGCCGACGACCTCAAGCCATTTCGCAAGGCGATGAGGCGGCAAGTTTACACGATATGCGTTGACAATTTGGCGTGGCTTGATGAGCAAGCGCGCGCGGCAAAGAGCGAGGAAGAGGCGGCATCGGCATTCGACGGGTACTATCAGCGTATCTATAGACTTGGCCGCGAGTGGGCACGTCAGCATCTGCCGGCCTATGTGTCGCCATCGTCGCCCCGCTTCCAGGCGGTGCTGAAGGATGCCGACGGCCCTATTCAAGGCGGTTTACTCGAGGCGTACTACGACTCGACATTTTACACCGAATACCGCCGCATCCAGACCACCTACCTCATCAACCGCAAGGAATAGCGCGCCCGGCTGCGGCCGGCAGCAGAGGCACGGTCGGACTGGTCGGAAGAGAGGACGGGCTATGGGTTGAAGGCGAGGGAAGCGCCGGCGGGGGTGACGGAGAGGGTGGCGGTGGCGCCTTCGGGAACGGGCTGAT
>CAMHGU010000012.1 GCA_946184715.1 uncultured bacterium
TCTTTTTAGCATAATTTTTTGCTCTTTATGAGTCAACTTTTTCCGGGCAAAGACACCGGGCGCTATCGGCGCGGGGCGCGATGCAAAAAAATGAGGGAAGGCTTGCATATTGCGGATTAATGTGGTAAATTTGCTGCGTAATCCTCAACTGATGATCACTTACGACGCATATTATTTCGCATTCTACTTTTACTTTAGCGAGTGAAGGGCGAGCGAGATATGCTGAACGTTGATAACCGAAACGACTGAACAATATATTACCGCCGCCCTACCTAACGGAGTGGCGGTTTTTAATGGACTATGACAAAGCTGACAACACTCAAGCGAGTGACGATACAAGGCATCGCGGGCTGCTTCCACGACGCGGCGGCCCGAGAGTACTTCGCCGGCGAAGAGGTGACGACGGTGGCGTGCGACACGTTTCGCGCGATGTTTGACACGCTGCAGGCCGACCACAGCCTGCTCGGCATCGTGGCCATCGAGAACACCATCGCGGGCAGCCTGCTTCAGAACCACGAGCTGCTGCGCGGCAGCTCGATGCAGATTGTGGGCGAGCGGAAGCTCCACATCGCCCATGTGCTCTGCGCCCTGCCGGGCGACGACTTCAACACCTTGACCGAGGTGAATTCCCACCCTATGGCGCTGATGCAATGCGAGGAGTATCTGCTGCAGCACCCGCAGCTGAAGATGGTGGAGCACAACGACACGGCCGGGGCTGCGCGCGACATCGCCGAGCACCGGCGCCACGGCCACGCCGCGGTGTGCGGAAGCCTCGCCGCCGAGCTTTACGGCCTCGACATCCTCGCCCGCGACATCCAGACCAATAAGCGCAACTTCACCCGCTTCCTCATCCTTGCCCACGACGAGGCCATCAAGAGCGGCGCCGTGGCCCGCCCTGAACACATCGACAAGGCCTCAATCGTCTTCTCCCTGCCCCACACCCAGGGCAGCCTCTCGAAGATATTGACCATCTTCTCGTTCTACGATATGAACCTGACCAAAATCCAGTCGATGCCCATCATAGGCCGCGAGTGGGAATACCGCTTCTATGTGGACCTGACATTCGATAATTACAAACGCTATCGCCAATCGATAACGGCCGTAAGGCCGCTGATGGGCGAGTTCAAAATACTTGGAGAATATGCCCAACACGAATTCAACGCCTAAGCGGCCCGCACCGGCGCGGCGCATCGCCACGGTTGAGGAGTACTACTTCTCGCGCAAGCTGCGCGAGATAGCGCAGCTGCGCGCCGCGGGAGCCGACATAGTGTCGCTCGGGATAGGCGGCCCCGACCTGCCACCCGCCCCCGAAGTGATTGCCGCCCTGACGGCCGATGCCGCGCGGCCCGATGCCCACGGCTATCAGTCCTACGTGGGGCTGCCAGAGCTGCGCGCCGCCTTTGCCGACTGGTACGGCCGTCACTACGGCGTAGCCCTCGACCCGGCCACCGAGATACAGCCGCTCATAGGTTCCAAAGAAGGAATCCTGCACATCACCCTCGCCTTCGTCAACCCCGGCGACGGTGTGCTTGTGCCCAACCCCGGCTACCCCACCTACACCTCCGTCAGCCGCTTGGCCGAGGCTCGCATCATCAACTACGACCTCGACGAGGCCCACGGCTGGCAACCCCGTTTCGAGCAGCTCGAGCAGATGGACCTCAGCGGCGTGAAACTGATGTGGGTCAACTATCCCAATATGCCCACCGGCGCGCCGGCGTCGGCCGAGCTCTTTGAGCGGCTCGTGGAGTTCGGGCATCGCCACGGCATCGTCATCGTCAACGACAACCCCTACAGCTTCATTCTCCACAGCCGGCAGCTGAGCCTGCTGGCCACGCCCGGGGCCGCCGACATCGCCATAGAGATGAACTCCCTGAGCAAGTCGCACAATATGCCCGGCTGGCGCATCGGTATGGTGGCCGCCAATCGCGATTTCATCCAGTGGATACTCCGCGTGAAGTCGAACATCGACTCCGGCCAGTTCCGCCCGATGATGAAAGCCGCGGTGGAAGCCCTGCGGCTGCCCGACGAGTGGTACACGCGCGTCAACGCCGTGTATGCCCGCCGGCGGCGCATCGCCGAGCAGATTGCCACAGCCCTCGGCTGCACCTTCGACCCCCGCCAGGGCGGCCTCTTCCTCTGGGCCCGCATCCCCGAGCGCTGCCCCTCGGCGGCCGAGTTGGCCGACCGCGTGCTCTACGACGCAAACGTGTTTATCACCCCCGGCTTCATCTTCGGCAGCCGCGGCGAGCGCCACATTCGCATCTCGCTCTGCGCCACCGAAGAGAATATGCACGAGGCCCTGCGCCGCATCCAAACCTTGACACTCAACAACGACAACAAATAACCCCCAACGATATGGACGACATACTACATTTAGACCTCGCGGGCGTGAGCAAGCAGCGCCCCATCGTCATTGCCGGCCCGTGCAGCGCCGAGACCGAAGAGCAGGTGCTCGCCACCGCCACCGACCTCGCCTCCTCGGGCATCAAGATATTCCGCGCCGGCATCTGGAAGCCCCGCACCAAGCCCGGCGGCTTCGAAGGCGTGGGCGAACCGGGCCTCCGGTGGCTGCAGCGCGTGAAGGAAGAGACCGGAATGTACATCGCCACCGAAGTGGCCAATAGCCACCACGTGGAAGCCGCGCTCAAAGCCGGAGTGGATATAATGTGGCTCGGCGCCCGCACCTCAGCCAACCCCTTCGCCGTGCAAGAGATAGCCGATGCCATAGCCGGCACCGACACCACCGTACTGGTAAAGAACCCCATCAACCCCGACCTCGAGCTATGGATAGGCGCACTCCAGCGCATCTACAACGCCGGCATACGCCGCATCGGGGCCATCCACCGCGGTTTCAGCGCCTATGGCAAGCACCTCTACCGCAACCTGCCCCAGTGGCATATCCCCATAGAGCTGCGCCGACGCCTGCCGCAGCTGCAACTCTTCTGCGACCCCTCCCACATAGGCGGAAAGCGCGAACTCATAGCCCCGCTATCACAGCAAGCAATGGACCTCGGCTTCGACGGCCTTATCGTGGAATCGCACTGCGACCCCGACTGCGCCTGGAGCGACAAGAGCCAGCAAGTGACCCCCGAAGTATTGTCTTACATCCTAAATATGCTCGTAGTGCGCGACACCCAATCCACCACCGAAAGCCTCGCCATTCTCCGCCGGCAAATCGACACCATCGACAACGAACTCATCGAACTCCTCGCCCGCCGCATGCGCGTGTCGCGCGACATAGGCCAATACAAAAAAGAGCACAACATACAGGTGCTCCAGGCCGGACGCTACGATGATGTGCTCCGCTCGCGTATGAAACTCGCCGAGCAGCTCGATATGAGCGGCGAGTTTATGAAAACCGTCTATCAGGCAATCCACGAAGAATCAGTCCGTCAACAAATCGAAGTACTCAACAATCGCAAACGATGAAAATCCTAATCCTCGGTGCCGGCAAGATGGGCACCTTCTTCAGCGACGTGCTCAGCTTCAACCACGAAGTGGCAATCTACGACCCCGACCCACAGCGCCTGCGCTTCACCTACAACGTGGTGCGGATGCAACACATCGAAGAGGCCGAAGAGTTCGCGCCCGAGCTTCTCATCAACGCCGCCACGGTGAAATACACCATCGAAGCCTTCGAGCAAGCCCTCCCGCATATACCCGCAAGCTGCATCATCTCCGACATAGCCTCGGTGAAGACCGGCCTGCCAGACTACTACGCGCGCCTGGGTCGCCCCTTCGTGAGCACCCACCCGATGTTCGGCCCCACCTTCGCCTCACTGAGCAACCTCTCGAGCGAAAACGCCATCATCATCAGCGAGGGCGACGAGCGCGGCCGCGCCTTCTTCCGCGAGCTCTACCGCAGCCTGCATCTCAATATATGCGAATACACCTTTGAGGAGCACGACCTCACCATCGCCTACTCGCTCTCTATCCCGTTTGCCTCCACGCTCGTGTTTGCAAGCGTGATGAAGCACCAGGACGCGCCGGGCACCACCTTCAAGCGCCACATGGCCATCGCCCACGGCCTGATGTCGGAGGACGACTATCTGCTCTCCGAAATCCTTTTCAACCCCAACACCCCGGCACAGCTCACCGCCATCCAGCGTCAGCTCGACCGCCTGCAGCAGATTGTGGCCGCCAAGGACAGCGCCGCTATGCGCCAGTTCCTCGCCCAAGTGCGCCAAAACCTGAAATAGCCCCGTCTCGAAATGAATAATCAATGCGCTACCTAATCTCCAATATTTTCACATCTCGTGAATTCTTACTACCTTTGCAGCGTAAACACATATAACTATGCGAATTCTTGATTCTTTACGCTTTGCAGTATTAGTGCAATTTATCCTTACCTCAATCGGGTACGCCATTGCTTACGATTTCCAAGCCGACGGCCTATATTACAACATTAATCCCGATGGTGTTACGGCAACGGTCACATTTGACTATTTTGGCTCGAAATGCTATTCGGGGGACATCGTAATCCCCCCTTCAGTACAATATGGGAATGGCCATTTTCTTGTGACAGGCATCGGCTCCAACGCTTTCCGTGAGTGCAATGGACTGAAGAGCATCACAATAGGCGACAATGTCACCGACATAAACGGGTATGCGTTCTATAATTGTTTCAATCTCGAGTCGGTTACATTAGGCAATAGCGTAAGAATGATTGATAATTTTGCATTCTTCGGTTGCACGGCGCTGACATCGTTAGAGTTACCTCAAAGTCTTAACAAAATAGGCGAATCGGCACTCAGGGCTTGCGTATCGCTCAGCGGCAAATTGACATTCCCTGACCAATTAACATCAATCGGTTCCTTAGCATTAGCGGGGTGCACCACACTGGAATCAATAGAGATACCTGCGAGCGTCACAGCGATAGGCTCCGGAGCTTTTCAAAGTTGCAGCGCGCTTTCCTCGGTTACAATTAATCGCGATGAGTCGATACTTACAATCGGCCGCAACGCATTCTTATACTGCAATTCTATCTACGTTGTGCACACCACCGACGTCAAGAATTGGTGTAAGATACTTTTCGAGACTTATACTTCTAATCCCGTACATAAGAGCCATCATCTGGTGGCTAATGGGGAGAGAGTGATGTCGGTCACTTCCATTGAGGGATTGGAACGAATAGAAAAATATGCTTTCTTCAGTAATTGGGACATTGCCGAAATTGAGATACCGAGTAGCGTCAAAGAGATAGGCGACTCCGCATTCTGCAATTGCTGGAAATTAAACGACGTGACCAGCAAGGCAACTGAAGCTATAGCAATAGGTAATGTATTTGATGACAGTGCTTTTAGGCGTTGTGTTCTTGCCGTACCGACCGGTAGCGCAGCCAATTATGCACAACAACCATCGTGGAATATGTTCTCAACTATTGTAGAGCTCGATTTCAAAGGCCCTGTGGGCGACATTAATAACGATGGCGCTGTGGATTCAAGTGATGTTTCAGCCCTACTCGAATGTATTCTATCCGGTGGCTCTAACAATTACGACCTTAATGGTGACAATGCTTGTGATAGTTCCGACTTAGCGGTTCTGCTGGAAATCGTCTTATCAAGAAGCGAATCTACATTATCGCCTGAGGCCATTGCCCATTGGAACGAGCTGCCGCCACTGCGGGTTCTTACTCTTGGCAACTCATATACCGATTGTGTTTTAGCTTCCTTCCGCGACTTGCGAAAGTCATTCGGGTTAAAAACCAATGGTCTTATGATATACGGCATCTACTTGGGCTACGCTTCGCTTGAAGACTATATCAACCTATTTGAGACAAACGAAGCGGTTAGCAATGGGCGGATTTATCATTACGAAGGGAATCCCGAAGAATGGAAGCCAACCACGCTCCGTGATGTTCTCTCAGCCCATTGGGATATAATCACGCTACAACAACGATCAACGCTTGCCGCCGACTATTCCTCTTACGAACCATATCTTAGCCAGCTTATCGACTCAATCCACGCCATATGCCCCAATAAAGATGTCAAATTGGGTTGGGAGCTCGATTGGGGTACGTTCCCTATGAACGACACCGACCCGGGACTGACAAATTGGGAGAATAAGGTGAATGCTTGCCAACAAATGCTTGCCAATACGCCCGGCATCTCATTCGTAATCCCCGTAGGTACGGCAGTTCAAAACGCAAGAACTATTGGCGTCAACAACGACCGATTCCTGACGAGTGATGCCCTTCACGTCTGCTATGGTGTAGGGCAATATGCAGTGGCTTGCGCTTGGTGGGAATCAATAATCTACCCCTGGAGCGGCATCAGCATAGTAGGTAATAATTACACGTGCCGCATCACACCCTATCAGGCGCAGAAGTCCCTTTACCACGACATTCCGGTAACCGAGCGCAACAACATAGTCATACAACAATGTGCAAAAGAGGCGGTCAATAATCCCTATACGCTTAGCGGTGAGACTATTCGAGCTACCCTCCAAGAGCAATATCATGTCACCGACATACCATCCTTATTCCCGATGGAGTAATGGCGAAGTGCTTTTATTAATCTCAAGGCTGTACACCTCAACGAGTACTCCGTCCAAAAACCAGAAAACCGTAAAATCGGCCGCCACGCCTCGAAGTGTGATGGCCGATTTGCATTTTGAGTTGGAATTAGCTACCTTTGTGATTGTATATCGACGATACCGTGATGACCATAGAACAGATATTCCTTTTCACGCTCGAAATGATAGGCACAGTGGCATTCGCCATCAGTGGCATACGGATGTCGGCGGCCAAGCATTTCGACTGGTTCGGGGCCTACACCGTAGGGCTGGTGACAGCCATCGGCGGCGGCACGCTGCGCGACCTGATGCTCGACTGCCCTGTGTTCTGGATGTCCAATTTCTGGTATCTGGGCGTCACGGGGCTATCGCTCGTTGCGGTCATTGCCCTCAAGAAGTATCTGCTGCGGCTGAGCACCACCATCTTCATCTTCGACACCATAGGGCTGGCGATGTTTGTGGTCATCGGTGTGCAGAAGACGCTGCTCTTCGGGCATCCTATGTGGCTTGCCATCCTGATGGGCACGATAACCGGTGCCCTCGGCGGTATCCTGCGCGACATACTCATCAACGACGTGCCGCTCATCTTCCGCAAAGACGTATATGCCACGGCCTGCATCGCCGGTGGCCTCGTGTATTGGCTTATGATGATAGCCGGCTTCAACGAGATAGTGCAAGGCTCGGCCTGCGCCGTCACGGTAATAGCCGTCAGGCTCTTGGCCGTGCACTATGGGTGGTCGATACCGATGCTCCGCAACTTCCCCGACGACAATGACGGCGGCCAATAAGGCCGTTGCGCCCCCCATTACCCTTAACTCTTGACCATGAAGAAACCGATAAATAGAACCACAGCAGTGCAGCTCGCCAAGTACGCAGTCATTGGCGGAATGAACACACTTATAACGCTCATCGTAATATGGATATGCAGCAAGCTGATAGGCATCAACTTCTATGTATCCAACATCATAGGCTACATAGCCGGCCTTATCAACAGCTTCATCTGGAACAAGACGTGGGTATTTCACAGCCACGACAAGAAGCTGCAAAGCGAGGTGGCGCTATTCCTGGCAGGCTTCCTGCTATGCTACGGCATTCAGATATTGACGGTGTGGGCCGTGATGCTGCTCAACCCCATCATCAAAGAGACGCTATTCGACATCAGCCCCGACGACTTCACCAAGTCGGTGGCCACGCTGGCGGGTATGGTGGTTTACACTCTTGCCAACTATATCTACAACCGCTCCATCACGTTCAAGACGCGTAAATAAATACCAATAAGGCGCCACCCTCACAGTTAAGGATAGCGCCTTAGCATTTTCGGTCACAATAAGCTGCGGTGATTAAACCGCGCCCATCAGCCGGGCCACATCAGCTTTGAGCTCTTCGCCCTGCTTGCCGCGCGACACTATGGTGCCTTGCGGGTCGAAGATGATGACACACGGGATGCCGCTGATGCCATAGGCCGTGGTGGCTATGTCGCCGGTGTTGAGAATCTGAGGCCACACGATATCGTAGCGCTCGATGGCGCGGAAAGTGTCGTCGGCATTATAACGGCCGCAGGTGACGCCCACCACGTCAAGTCCCTTCTCATTGTAGGTGGTGTAGAGGTCGTGAATGAGGGGTATCTCCTTGATGCAATAGGGGCACCAGCTTGCCCAGAAATCCACGAGCACATATCGGCCCTTGCCCACGAAGTCGCTGAGGTGCATCACGGCACCGTCTTCGGTGGTGATGGCGAAATCGACCATCTTGGAGCCTACGCCGTGCTCTTCGCGCTGCTTGGCATTGTTGAGCCAGCGCTCCACGCGCTTCATCTCGCGGAGCTTCGAGGGCGCTTTGTCGAGCACGGAGTCGAGCTGAGCCGAGCTCATCTCGTAGGTGTAGTTGAAAAACGCGTAGTAGCCTACGGGGTTACGCTTGTTGTCGTTGAAATACTCCTTGTAGAGCGCCGTAATCTGGCGGTCGATGTCGCGGCTGAAGGCGTCCTTCTCGGCATCGGAGAGCGAAGCAATCTGCTGCACGCTGTCGTTGGCGGCCTCGAGCTTACCTTCGGCCTTAAAAAGCTCACTGAGAGTGACGTTGTGATCGGTACCCGTGATTGTGTACTCCTTGGCATCAAAGACGATGTCGCCCGACTCAAGAATCAAGGTGCCTCGCGCCGCGCCTATAATCTTGACCACGCGCGGATTTTTCTCAATGCCGGTGAAAATGAGCGAGTCGCCGGTCACCGAAGCCGTAGCGATGGTGTCGCCGGTGTCGTAGTCGGTAAGATAGGCCGTTTTGCCATTCTGGGAGCCGTCGGCCAGCATAGCCTTCACACGGTACTTTCCCGAGTCGCAGCTCGCGAGCATCGTTACTGCCACGAGCAAAATAAGTAGTTTTCTCATCGTATATTTAAGTTAGTGTTGATTTCTTAGGACAAATATATGAATTTTCGGGGAATTATCATCTACTTAACGGGTGATAGTCCCATAGTGGCGGCCTTTTCGAGCATAAACTTGACGGCAGCGTCGTAGTCGTTGGGTATCACGCCGTCGAGGATAGCGTCCTTGATTGCCATCTTTATTTCACCCACGGGGGCTGAGGGCTTCAGCCCGAAAGTGGCCATAATCTCGTCGCCGCTCACCGGCGGCTGGAAGTTGCGGATACGGTCGCGCTCCTCCAGCTCCACGAGCTTGCGGCGCACGAGGGCGAAATTCTTGAGCAGGCGGCGCACACGCTCGGGATTCTTCGACGTGATGTCACATTCGCAGAGCAGCATCAGGTCGTCGATGTCGTCGCCGGCATCGAAGAGCAGTCGGCGCACCGCCGAGTCGGTAACGATATCCTCCACGAGGGCGATGGGGCGCATGTGAAGGCCCACAAGCTTCTGCACATACTTCAGGCGGTCGTCCATAGGGAGCTTAAGGCGCCTGAAGATGGAGGGCAGCATCTTCTCGCCCTTGAAGTCGTGGGCGTGGAAAGTCCAGCCTATCCCGTCGTCCCAGCGCTTTACTACGGCTTTGCCTATGTCGTGGAACAGCGCGGCCCAGCGCAGCCACACGTTGTCGGTCAGCCCGGCCACGTTGTCGAGCACCTGCAGGGTGTGCAGGAAATTGTCTTTGTGGCCACGGCCGTTGACCGTCTCCACGCCACGCAGCGCGGCAAGCTCCGGCAGTATGATCTCGAGCAAGCCACAGCTTTCAAGGAGCGCGAATCCGCGCGAAGGCACCGCAGAGCGCATTATCTTCATCAGCTCATCGGCGATGCGCTCGCCCGAGATAATCTCGATGCGATTGCGATTGCGGATTATGGCCTCGAAGGTGGCGGGATAGATGTCGAAGCCCAGCTGAGTGGCGAAGCGGATAGCCCGCATCATTCGCAACGGGTCATCGCTAAAGGTAATGTCGGGGTCGAGCGGAGTGCGTATGATACCGCGCTGCAGGTCGGCAAAGCCGTCGAACATATCAATCAACGTGCCAAAGCCCTCCTTGTTGACCACAATAGCCATAGCGTTGATGGTGAAGTCGCGGCGGCGCAGGTCGTCGTCGAGAGTGCCGTCTTCCACTATCGGCTTGCGGCTCCCACGCATATACGACTCGCGGCGCGCGCCCACAAATTCCAGCTCCTGCCCGTGATATTTCACCTGCGCGGTGCCGAAGTTGCGAAACACCGCGAGCGTGGCATCTTTGCCCAACTTCGCCGCAACCGCTTCGGCAACCTCGATGCCGCTGCCCACGGTCACAAAGTCAATATCCTTAGAGTCGCGCTCAAGGAAAATGTCGCGCACATAACCGCCCACCACGCAGCATCGGCGATTAAGCTCATCGGCCACGCCGCCCACAAGGCGAAACACCTTGCGACGCAGCCGCTGCGTTATCTTCTGCTTATATTCTTTCTGTAATTCTTTATCCATCAGTCAAGTTGTATCAGGTCTTCGGGGAAGACGGTGAGATTGTCCAACCCGCGGTCGGTCACCACATAAGTGTTCTCAATACCCACAGCGCCCACGCCCGGAATCACAAACTTAGGCTCCACGGCAATCACATTGCCCACTTGCAATATCTCTTTGCTGCGATGATGCAGCACCGGCAACTCATTGACCTCGAGGCCGATGCCGTGCCCCACAAACGAGGCTTGCTGCCTATGCCCCATAAAATAGGGAGCGAAGCCGGCCTTCTCGACCATCGCGATGGCCATATCGTAAAGCTCGGCAGCCGCCGCGCCGGCGTGGCCACGCCGGGCTATGGCGTGAGCTATCTCGATTGAGAGATTGTGGGCATCGATAGCCTGCTGCGGCAGTGCGCCTACGCTGTAGGTGCGTGTCATATCGGTCATCCAGCCGCCGGCATTGCCGCCGAGGTCGATCATCACCGCTTGCCCGGACTTGATAGCGGAGCCGTCGGCGCCCACCGGCAACGCGGCGCTCTGCCCGGCGCCGCCCATAGCGAAGTCGTAGGCCGAAGGCTCATCGGCATTGTCGCCCGTAAGCAGGCTGCCCATATACATCTCGAGCTGGCCGCCGCGCATTCGGAACAACCCGATGGTGCCGGCTCGCCGAAGCTCGCGCTCTACCTCAATCTGCAGCTCTACATCGGTCATTCCCGGGCGATAGAGCTTAGGAATCTTGGAGTAGGCACAGGCTTGAATGGCCGCGCTCGCCCGCAGCTGCTCTATCTCCCACCGGCTCTTCACGGCACGCTCGGCCGCAAGGATGTCGGATGCCGACACGTGGCTCGACTGCGGGAAGATATTAGCCAAGCGCACCACGGTGGAGTAGCTCTCGATATCGTATTCAAGGCCGAATGTAGAGGGCAGTGGCTTGCCGTGACTTTGCAACCATTGCGGTATCTCTTCGGGCTTGCGGATAAGCGCCATTTCGCCTATGAGGAGCGGAGCCGGCCGCCTGACGAAGAAAGTCACCTCGCCATCGCGCGCGATATAGGCGTAGCCGTTGATGATGGTGCCAGCCACATAGAGCAGATTGGCATTGGTCGATACGATTATGGCATCAAGGCCCTTACGGCGCATCGCCGCGGCAGTGCGCCCTACTCTATCTCGCAACTCCACGGCCGGAGCGTAACCTCGTTCGATAGTCATCGTCGACGTCATTTAAGCGTTACAAAATAGTTGACAAGGCGCGTGAAGGTAGCGAAGCGAATGTCGGCATCGGCGCAACGTCCGAAGCCGTACTCCACGAAGGCGAATTGCTGGCCGGCACGGTGGGTCTCGTCGCAGTCGTGCTGCGTATCGCCCACATACACGGCGCTGTCGGCCCCGTTGCGCCTCATTATCAGCTGAATATTTTCAGCCTTGGGCAGCCGGGTCTCGCCATTGGTGAGGGTATCCACAAAGCAGTCGTGCAGCTTGGTGTAAGCCAAGAAATTGCGCAGCCCGGTGGCGCTGCAGTTGCTCACCATCATCAGCGGGTAATGCCGCGCCAATCGGCGCAGCCCTTGCTCCACGCCGTCCATCAGCCGGCCACCTATGAGCGGCATCAGCTCGGCCTCCACTGCCATCAGGCGCATCATATAGGTCTCCTTATCCACGGGCATACCCTCGGGGAAAAGACTGTCGAAGATGTCGGCGAGCGGTTTTCCCATCAGGCTGAGCAGGCTGCGCCCGGTGACATTACTCTCGAAGCCGAGGCGCCGCGAGGTCTCGTTCCACGTGCGCGCGTAGGAGTCGGTGGCGTCCCATAGCGTGCCATCCATATCAAATATCAAGCAGTCGGGACGCATCATTCCATCAATTTGCGGTATCGTATTCGCTTAGGCTCGGTGTAGCCATCGCGCGAGCGCTTGTACTCCTCGAATTCGGAGTAGCTGCCTTCATAATAGGTGACTTTGCTGTCGCCTTCAAAGGCGAGGATATGGGTGCAGATGCGGTCGAGGAACCAACGGTCGTGGGAAACCACCACAGCACAGCCGGCGAAGTTTTCCAAGCCTTCCTCCAGAGCGCGAAGGGTATTGACGTCGATGTCGTTGGTAGGCTCATCAAGCAGCAGCACATTGCCCTCCTCCTTGAGCGCCATAGCCAGATGCAATCGATTGCGCTCGCCGCCCGAGAGCATAGCTATCTTCTTCTCCTGGTCGGCTCCGGTGAAGTTGAACTTCGACAGGTAGGCGCGGGCGTTCATATCTTTGCCACCCATGCGGAAGCTCTCCACGCCCTGCGATATTACCTCATACACCGAGGCGTCGGGGCGCAAGTCCTTATGGGTTTGGTCCACGTAAGCAATCTTCACAGTCTCGCCCACGTAGAATCGGCCTGCGTCCTGCTTCTCCATTCCCATAATGAGCTTGAAGAGCGTGGTTTTGCCGGCACCGTTGGGGCCTATTACGCCCACGATACCATTGGGGGGCAACATAAAATTGAGGTCGTCGAAGAGCACCTTATCGCCGAAAGCCTTAGCCACGTGTTCAGCCTCAATCACCTTGTTGCCGAGCCGCGGCCCGTTGGGAATAAAGATTTCGAGTTTCTCCTCTCGCTCTTTCTGGTCCTGATTAAGGAGGGCATCGTAAGCGTTAAGGCGCGCTTTACCTTTGGCGTGGCGTGCTTTGGGCGCCATATTAATCCATTCGAGCTCTCGCTCGAGGGTCTTACGCCGCTTGCTGGCCTGCTTCTCTTCCTGCGCCATACGCTTTGTCTTCTGGTCGAGCCACGAGGAGTAGTTGCCTTTCCACGGAATCCCTTCGCCGCGGTCGAGCTCGAGGATCCAGCCGGCCACGTGGTCGAGGAAGTAGCGGTCGTGGGTGATGGCGATAACGGTGCCGGGGTACTGCTGCAGGTGCTGCTCAAGCCAATCGATCGACTCGGCATCGAGGTGGTTGGTAGGCTCATCAAGCAGGAGCACATCGGGCTGCTGCAATAGCAGGCGACACAGAGCCACGCGGCGGCGCTCGCCGCCCGACAGGGTAGCCACATTCTGCTCCTCGGGCGGGCAGCGCAAGGCATCCATAGCGCGCTCAAGCTTGTTGTCGATATTCCACGCGTCGCAGGCGTCGAGCTTGTCCTGCAGCTCGGCCTGGCGGGCTATGAGGCGCTCCATCTTATCGGGGTCGTCGAGCACGTCGGGGTCGGCAAAGGCATTGTTCACTTGGTCAAACTCCGCAAGGAGGTCGAGTGTGGGCTGCATACCCTCCTGCACTATCTCCTTAACGGTCTTGGACGGGTCGAGCTTGGGGTCTTGCTCCAGATAGCCTACGCTATAGCCCGGGGCAAACACCACATTGCCTTGATAGCTCTTCTCTATCCCGGCGATTATCTTGAGCAGCGTACTCTTGCCGGCGCCGTTCAAGCCTATGATGCCTATCTTCGCTCCGTAGAAGAACGAGAGGTAAATGTTCTTGAGAACCTGTTTCTGAGGCGGGAAAGTCTTGCTCACCCCCACCATCGAGAATATTATCTTCTTGTCGTCGGCCATAGCTCTGCGGGGGATTAGCGGCGTCGGGGTGCCACGCTTTTGGTTTTATAATCACAATAGGCAGTGCCGCGCAGGATGCTATTGAGCTTGCCCTTAATCAGTTGCTTACGAATGGGCGACAGGTGGTCGATAAACATTTTGCCCTCGAGGTGGTCGTACTCGTGCTGAATCACGCGAGCCAGATAGCCCTCAATCACCTCGTCGTGGGGCTCGAAATTCTCGTCGACCCACGTCAGGTGAATCTTCTCGATGCGGGTCACGCCCTCGTGGATACCCGGCAGGCTGAGGCACCCCTCTTCGCGTGTTTCCTTTTTGCCGTCGGTGAGCACCTCGAGGCGCGGGTTGATAAGCGTCATCTTAACGCCCTTAAGCTCCGGGTAAGTGTCGCCCACGGGGTCAACGTTGATAACCACGATGCGCTTATCAAGCCCTATCTGCGGAGCAGCCAGGCCTATACCCTCGCTGTCGGCGAGTGTTGCCCACATATTTTCGAGCAGCTGCTCCAGTCCTTCGTAATCCTTAGTGATGTCGGTTGCCACCTTACGCAGCACCGGCTGTCCGTACAAATAAATCGGTAAAATCATATCTTTAATTTCAGTTGTTATTATAATCTATTCTGCCGGTTATATATTCTCCGGCATTATCACACCCTTCGGCTCGATCCACTCAGAACCGTCGTATATCCACTGACGATAATAGCCATTGTCAAAGAGAAGCAACTTATCGCCTTTTGTCCATTCTCCCACAATGTCGGGTTGTCCATTTTGCAATACAGTCAATGACGACAGCAGGCATTCCACGTTCTCTCCGTGATACTGCACTCGCTCTACGTTGCCGTTGACCGCAGGAGTGGTGAATCCGGGGGATGTCTCGCTTGGTGCCGTACCCGCTCCCCACTCATATCCACTCAGGTTCTCGCCGTTGTCCCAATAATGGGTAGAGGCGCAAACCGGCAACGCTACCGCCTTTCTTTGGTAGCGGATAGTTTCAGTCGGATTGCCGTTCAGAGGCGGATCTTCGCGTTCAGTCAACTTGGCTATGCGTTCCATATACAGCCACATCTGCCCCATTGGCAGATGCATATTGCTGTAATCGGTGGAGTTGCCTATCACGAGGCGAATGTTCTCATATATCAGAGGGGCGGCTTTGGCTGCATTGCTATGATTAGGCAAGTATGTGTCGGGCATATTTATCGGCCCGTGCATCAGTATCTTCCGGCGGAAGTCAAGGTACAACCAAGCCTTGTATTGATAGCTCGGCTCAAAAGCTCGGTTGTCTTTCCACCCGTTGACGTATGGAATCAAAGCGGGAGTTGCGCCTTCCGGCAGGTTTTGATTATATTTCTCGAGCTTTTTTTCTCTTTCTGTGCGGCAGTCGTGCTTATTAAGCCGCATTGTGAGCGTATATTGCTGCATTTTCTTAAGAGCAATCGGCTTGGGGGTGACGTTGAAGTCGTTGATGCTGCAACCGCAGGAGGCGATGTGACTTATCTCATTGAACTCCTCAAACGGCTCATAGCTGTCGCTGTCTTCCACAACCTGCTCGGTGGGTTGGTCGTGGTCTAAACTAAGCCAGAACTTCGCCATATTAATGCCTACGTTGCTGCTCTCTCCATTGCGATGACGATTGGGGGAGCGGAAGCAATTCCGCATCTCAATGCATGCGTATCGGTCGATGGCCACATCGTAGGGCGACAGGCTCTCGGCGGCGGTGACGAGCTGGTCGGCCACTGCTGCAAGGAAGAAGATGTTGTCGGCCATATCCACTACCGAATGAAAGTAGTAATAAAGGTCGCTGTCCGTCTGTCGTATGATGATTGACGGGCGACTGCCGCGCCAGAAGAAGTTGTCGCGGATGCCGACCGCCGCGCTTGCTATCGTGAGCTTCGCGCCGTATTCTACATGGTTGCTTTCGAATGTGATGCCACGGCACATCTCTATCAGAGAGTCGCTGTTGAGAATGTTGCCGGCTACTATGCCGCCGTTGCAGTCGCGCAAGTGCAAAGCTCCTATCTTTTCGCAGTAGTTCACCACGTGGTTGCCGTGGAAGCGGAGAGCGTCGCCGTAGCTGTGGAGATGGAAAGCGTAGATTTTCTCGGGATAGAGAGTGTCGAGATTGTCATCACCTGTAAACTTAGGGCAATGGAAGGTACACTCTTCTATATGACGGGCATCGGCATACATATTAGTCACTGCAAGAGCTTGGCTAAGATTGCTGACTCGCACTCTCGTCAGCCGTATGCAGTAGGCTGCCAAGATCCCTCGCAGAAAGCGATAATCGGTGCCGCCGGGAATGTCGGTCCGGCTCGTCAAAGCGATGTCGGCTATCTCTGTTCCTGTGGGTGGGGTACTCTGAATGGCGGAATATTCTATTGACTTCGGGTAGTTTCGAGGCTCGGGGACCGGGGTAATGTCTCTCAGCGACACAGCATTGCCGGAGGGTGAGGCAATATTGGTAAGGCCTTCGATATCGCGCCCTTCATAGAGCATATTGAATTTATCGGCTATGTTTGCCAGTATCATATAACCGTTTGGCTTCGCCTCGTCGAACGCAGCATTGTTGTACCAATCGATATGTGAGAAGTGGCGTGGAAAATCGACATCATCGAGCGAAAGGTTTTTCATAGTTTGACTTGTCGCTATTTCCGGATGATTGTAAAAACCGTTGTCATTTCTCGAGCTTGCTGATTCCCACGCGAACAGCACTGTTCCCCAACCGTCGCTTGTGCTCGCGCTGTTCCATTCTCCTCTTAGCTTGATTCCGGGCAGCATACGGATATGTCGGCTCAACTTATACCAACCGCGAGGAATGAAAACCTCGCCGCGTTGCTTGAGTCGAATCGCCGCGTTAATCGCCGCCGATGCATCGGAGATGTCGTTCATTTTCTCCAACTTATCTGCAGGGGTTGGTTGGTCTTTTGCCTCTTCTATCAAAGCACTGCAATCTTTTGCGCCGAACCACTGTGGATATGCTCGATCCATTATCCAGTTTTGAGGGTAATGGTAGGTAATATTATCCTTGTTATATGTTCTTGATGAGCGGAATTCAAATGGGTTGTTTCCCGCGAAAATATGTTCGGGATTGGCTAATAAAGTAATATTGTCGCCCTCAATTATTATTGTGGCGCCGGTATCGTTTACCAACTTACCCCCATCAAACACAATCGTTGAGTTATCAGCGATTGGGAGTACGTGATTGGATGCGATGTCTCCTTGCGCAAAGTGAATTTCCTCTTGGATGACAAAACGTCCACCTTCGCTCAGAAGAGCAATGAAATCAGAAACACTTGTGTAAATAGCCATAACTGTCGTTTGTTAGTTTACGAATTCTTTTTTTACAGTACCATCATTGTAGCGGACGATGTTGATGCCGGCGGATGGGGAGTTGAGTAATTTGCCGGAGATGTCGTATCTGGCTACTTCTACCGACTCTTTAACGTCAGTAATATCATCTATCCCATCTTTTTCGGGTATGGTATAATTCGGATATTCGCCCATATCTATTTCAATAATATGGTCATCGCGAAAATATAGAAAGAAGGGGCAAAACATCACCGACTCACCGCCTCCCACTTCATAATCGACACATATAAACTCTGAAATAAATACAATGTTTCTTTTGCAGAACTGGATAAGTTTTTCTTTACACCCCTTTGGCACATATAAATGACCGGAGCCATAAGTTGCATCACTTGGTTCGAGTGTATAACTACCTAAGCATCCGTTAGAGCCACAAACTCCCAGGTGAGAATTCACGAAGAGATGCCAATTCCCATAGGTTAAAGGGAAGCTACCTTCTATGTCGTCGGGATTGAGCCAAAGATAAATATCGTCATTGGGTGTCATAAAGTCGGCATATCTCACCGTAAAGATGTCATAGTCAGTATATGGATAAAAACCATAAATCAGCCGGTTATTGTTATGGTGGGGCAGAAAAACATTTCGTCGCTTGTAATCGTACTTTGTAATATATTCTTTATCAATTGGTGTCTGGAACGCATTGTCGCCGATTGTCATACGATTCACAGTAGCAGGAAAGATTAATTCCTTCCATTGACTACCGTAAAAAGCCCTATCGCCAAGCCATTTTAGGTTGATGCATCCTTTGATTCCAATTTCTGTAAAAGCTACGTTTAGAAAAGCCTCCGGTGCGATGTCGGTCAAGGAGGTGGGGAGGGATAAACTTGTCGATGAGGGCAATAAGCCAGAGAATGCGGATTGACAAATTATCTTGGTGGGTGCTGATATTTCCATCTCACCTGCTACTACTGCGCTCTTAAACGCTTCATTTCCTACGATTTTACTCCGAATATTTAGTTCTCCAAGAATAATTGTGCTCTCAAATGCTTGCCTGCCAATAAACTCACTCTCAACTGTAAGATTGCCCATAAACGTGGCTCCTTTGTATTGCCCGGTTGTAACTGCGGCTTCGGTTATAAGCACATCTTCTTCAAAGGTTTTTCCGGCATAGTTTTCACTATCCTGCATATCCCATTCAAGGAAAGTATGCTCATCGGCGAAAAAGTCGCCCAAGACCATGGCATGATTGAAAGCTTTATCGTAGGCCACAGTACCATTGAAATAAATGTCGCCAAGAATAATGGCATCATCGAATGCATTGTCCTCGACAATCATATCGTTTAATGTCAAATCGCAATAAATTGCGAATTTTTCATATTGGTGCGCACCTATAAAACCATCAGAAAGTGATTTGTCGGCTGCAAATTCTCTTCTTGTTATAACGTGTCTATCAGTGTCGAGAAATTTGGATGCTTCGTCAATGCTCTGCTCACCATATACAGTTATCTGGTTAAAGCAATAGCGAAAGCCAACGGTACGCTTTATATTCATATCTCCAGTGATTTTGGTGAAAGAAAAACTATAACCTTCAGCTATTGTTCGCTCCATATTAAGATCCCCTACGATAATAGTTCTTTGAAAAGCATCATACTTTACTTCTGTCCTTTCGATTGTAACATTACCGATTATGACCTTGTCACGATAAGCAGCGGGGTGAACCGCAAGACACTTGCTTAAAATGACATCTCCTCTGATAATATCAAATTCACTTCTTACATCGAAAGCTGTGGCATCGACAGTGGCATCATCGTTGATGGTACGCTTGCCGCCTATTACGGCGTCTTTAAACGCCTCGGGAGAAACAATATTCGCCTCGATGGTCACATCGCCAACGATTATGGCATCCTTAAACGCCTGCTGTCCAATTACTGTGCAGTTAATGGTAAGATTGCCGCGGATTACAGCCCTTTCGTATTCACCTTGTGGAATTACGGCATCGGTGATTATGACATCCTCATTGAAAACATCACCGGCATGCGCCCCCGCGGCATCGCATATCGTAATGACGCCAAGTAATAATAAGAATGCTGATAAAGTCCTTTTCATAATGAAAAATGTATAACATTCATTTCTATATTAGTCCCATTATTATTTAAAAGCTTTTGAATCGAGGTAGCTGTTTAGAATGATGGTCGCAGCCATCGTGTCGATAAGAGCTTTGTCTTGCCGAGTGGAGCGCTTGGCGCCGCCTTCAATCAAGGCGGCGTGGGCAAGGCTGGAGGTAAAACGCTCGTCGTACATCTCAATCGGCATCTCGGGCAATGCTTTGCGAAGCTGCGCCACGAAAGGCTTGATGTAGCGCATACTCTCCGAAGGCTGATTGTTGAGCTGGCGCGGCTCGCCCACGACGATGCGCTCCACCGGCTCGCGCGCCACATACTCCTTGACAAACTGCAGGAGGTCGCAGGCGCGCACCGTAGCCAGTCCGTTGGCCACAATCTGCAGAGCGTCGGTCACGGCCACTCCGCAGCGCTTGCGCCCATAGTCGATTGCCATAATCCGCGCCATCGCCCCTACTCTTCTACTCCACCGTAATTGCCGGCCTTAGCCTGCTCGATATATCGCTGCAGCTCGTCTTTCTGCTCCTGCGTAGTGTGAATACGGCCGCAGTCGATGTTGTATATCCAGCGCCTCAGCGATTTCCCCTCGGCATCGGCCGAGGAGTGAACCGGCATGCGGCGGTGAGTGGCCACATATTCGCGCAGATTCTTGAAGCGCTTATCAAAGGAGTAAGGCTCGTGGGGGCTGATGCGTGTCGGGATATCGCCGTAATCGCGACCGGTGATGCCGTAGGAGTGGTCGGCAAAATGAACAAACCTGTCCTTGGTATCAACGGCTATGATGGTGCCGACGCTATTGAGCGAGGTTTCCTTCACCTTCACCACCTCAGCGTGAATGACGCGGAGCGGCATAGGCTTGTCGCTGCGGCTGAGCAGCTCATAGATATAATCAGTGATGGTGCCATAGTACACATCGCCCCACTCTGCCAGACCATAGGAAGAGGTCTTGCCCAGCGGACGCACCAGCGGCTCGGCGAGCAGATGGGAGCGCACCTGATTCACGCTATAGCGCTTGGGACGAACCGAGGGACGAGCATTAAGTCTATCGCACAACTGATTGATATGCAGCGGACTGCCCTCCTTACGCAATATCTCGACCAACTCGCCCGGCACGTTGATGGTGTTGGGCGCCAGCAGGAGCGCGTCGTTGTCGGCATCGTAGCGCAACCCGTACACCTTCTGCCCCAGCTCCTTCACTAAGACGTTAACCTCAGCGGGAGCGTCGTTGAGCGACAAGTGAGATAGCATATCATCAATCTTGAGCCGCTCCGGCACGAGCCGGCGCATACTCAGACGCCGCTCAAAGTCGCGCATAAGAGTGCGCACACTCACCAGCGAACTCAGATGCGGCTTCACCGCTACAGAGATTCCGTTGTTAGCCTCGTAAACATCGGCCCCCGACAGAATCGAAATCAAGCGCAGCACGAAATTGCTGTCGCCATCAATCCCTTCGTCGAGTATCAGACGCGAGATAGACGCTGCCTTGCTGCTAACCACATCCTTATTAATCAGTGACCAATAGGAGCCAAGCCAGCGTTGGTCGGGCGTATATCTGGCCAGCAGCCAATTGTAAATGTTCTTCCGGGTGGTAATCTGGCGGGCACGCTCACGGGTGAAGCCAAACTGCTTGGCAAGCATCTCGAAAGAGGCCGGCTCTTTACCGTCGAGGCCTATGCGCAACGCGGCCATTCGGGCTTCGCGACGCGGGCAATTAGCGAGCAGGTGCATTATGATAAAAGCTACGGGCTCGTAGCCGTAGTTGAGCGTGTAGTGATACACGAAGCGGCGATCTTTCACATCGAGATAAGGGTACCGCGCCCTGGTAAGCTCATCGCGCACTTCGAAATCGCTGAGCGAGGACACTATGTCAATCTCTTTCCTCAAAGCCACCAGTGCCTGCTGTATCTCGGCATACGACTTGATTTTCGGATTGTTGATGGGCAGTCGCTTGCCTAAGGCGTAAGGAATAGCGTTGGCCGGCTGCGCCACTATACCAGCAAGGATATTGGCCGGGCGCGTGGATAGCGAGCCGAGCACTCTTTCGGTGTAGTGCTTAAGCAACAATTGCCAGCGCTCGGTGCCTAATGCCTCTTCCACGTGCTGAGCATCGATATATCCCCTGTAGTTGACGAGATAATCCATCGCGGCTCCTACCATCTGCACGCGATTGGCACCTACGCCCTCGGCCTTCTTAAGCTCGGCATAAATGGCGCGCAACACCTCCGGCAGCATCTCGCTCGCCGGCAGATACTCCTCAAGCGGCCATTGCGTGATGACGTCGTAGAGAGCTTGCCTGAGCATCTGCTCGGTGGTGCTTCGGCCCACTATCGATGCCAATGGCAGAGCCAATACTTTCGCAGCCACCTCGGCCTTATCACCGGTAGATGCAGCTGCAGCAACAACGCTACGAGCTTGCTCCACAGCCTCTTCGATCAAAGCAGCCACTTCAGCCTCATCAGGGGTGAAGCGGATGGTGCTCAACATAGCAGCCGAGTCGAGAAGGCGCGTCAGCTCCCGCGCGCTTTGCGCGCCGCAGCCCCGCAGCTTCTGCCAGCTCCCGGCTTGATTATAATAGCTTACTATATCCTGCACGGTGCGTAGCCCTGCATTGATACAGCAATTGGCAGCCCTCACGCTGAGAATATTATCCCTGCGCAGCTGCTCGATAGTGGAATTCAGACTTACAGCTTCCATTGTCTTATTTTTGAAGTGAGCATCACCGGCATCACCGCCGGCATCAACTCACAAAGATAAGAAATTCCAAACAATTACGCAAGTTCCAACCCACATTTATGCCGATTTCTAAATATTTATTCAACTTTTGTGCATAATTAGCACTTCAATAGTCACACTACCGGCAGCAGAGAGCAAATAATTAGCCAATCGGGATTGCCGATCGGAAAATTGTGGCTATCTTTGTAATGATAGTCTTAAAGTATCTGACCGATGAATAAACAAGAGAACGGAACCACAATAGCAAAGCATATCACGACGCAACGAGTGGGAACAACAATAGTTCACTTATTAATCATAATAGCCGCGCTTGGCATTGCGGGGTGCTCGGCGAGCAAAATGCCGCCTTTCGCATCATCGAGGTGGGCCTTGAATGGCAATGTGGCAAGCAGTGCCCTCTACGGCATAGCCATCAACTTCGGTGGCGAGAGCATATTTCCTATTGCCAACCTGAGCGATGGCCGGTACGACCTGAACTTCATCACCACCGATGCCGGGTTTCAAGCCTACGATGCCTATTGCCGTGGATATATCGCCTCGGCCATCGCCAAAATCCCTATAGCAATCGACTCGCTGGAATTGGTGCTCGCCGACCAATATGTGGTGTTCACCCCCAATCTTCTCAGCCGATGGCTGCCTGATTATGTGCGCCGAGCCGACGGGGCCGAGATGGTGGTAGAGGCCAATCCGCTGACGTCGGCCCTACAGCCACACGATGAGATATGGCGCAATGTCATTTTCGACGACAAGCTTCACCGTATTCTCGTGGTTGACCGTCTGGTGAAGAACGGGCGGCATCTCGGCATCGTATATATAGTGCAGAGTGAAGACCGTAAAGTGCCGTTCGCGGGTAGTTTTCACTACGACATCACGTCGCGCCGCAATGTCCAGCCTGTGGGCGAACATCTGCGCGCGCTGCTCGACATCACCATCGCCGCGGCCGAGTCGCGGCCGAAGTTTCGCAGCTATGGGGAGTACATTCACGCGGCCGACTCCTGCTTTATGAAGGG
>CAMHGU010000013.1 GCA_946184715.1 uncultured bacterium
CCGGCACCGGCGCCCACGTCGAGCACACGCCCACGGGCGAGCCTTAGCGCCTTGCGCTCGAGCGGCGGCATCTGCTCCGGGGAGCGAAACAGATGCTCCACCGGCAGCTCGTCCTCGTCCATATCGGGCGAGAGCACCCGCAGCTTGGCGGCGTGGCCGTCGCGGTGATAGTCGGCAATGGCGTGGCCCATAGGGTCGTAGTCGGGGTTCATAGCTATAGAGGGTTTAAATAGGGTTGACAATGCGTTGATAAGCGAGACGCTCGTGGCCATTGGCAAGGAGAATGATGCCGCAGTAGGTGAAGCCGTAGGCAGCGATGCAGTGGCGCATTATGGCGTTGTCGCGGTGGGTATCGATGCGGATATTGGGGTCGGCGGCGAAGCAGAAATCCATAATGTCGCGAAATACGCCGTGGGCCTGCGGCACGCTCGCGATGCGGTGCACCACGTGATAGGGTGCAACGTCGTCAATCCATTCTCCATCGTAGATAATGGCATAGGTAGGCTCAGGCGAGGCGAGGAAGGCGAAGTAGCCCACCACCGTGCCGTCGTCCTCCACCACGTAAGCGCCGTGGCGGTCGATATCCTCGGCCACGGCATCGAGCGAAGGGTAGCCGTCGATCCACTGCCGGCGATTTCCCGAGGCGCGCATTACCGCCTTGGCCGCAGCGAATACGTTAAGTATCGCCTCGGCATCATCGGGCAGCGCGGCAGGGCGGATTATGCGGCGGCTCGGCATAGGCTACACTATCTCTTCGAGTTCTCCGGTAGCGGAGTCGATGATGAAGCCGCGCACCGTCACATCGGCGGGCACCAGCGGGTGCGATTTGATGGTAGCCACCGTGCGGCGCACCGACTCGGGCGTATCCTTAAATCCTTCGAGCCAATGATTGAGGTCGATGCCGCACAGGCGGATGGTGTCGAGCGTGGCGTCGCTGATGCCTCGCTCCGTCATCTGATGATGAAAATGGTCGAAGCTCATATGGCAGGCACCGCACCCCGAGTGGGCTACCACCATAATAGCCTCCACTCCAAGCTCGTAGATAGCCACGATGAGCGAGCGCATCGCCGAGTCGAAGGGCGAAATTACCAGCCCGCCGGCATTCTTGATAATCTTGGCATCGCCGTTGCGCAGGCCCAGCGCCGCCGGCAGCAGCTCCGTAAGCCGGGTGTCCATACACGAAAGCACCGCCAGCCGCTTATCGGGGTACTTGTCGGTCGCGAATCGCTCGTAGCCCCGCTCGGCCACAAATCGCTTGTTGTATTTCAGAATTTCGTCGATCATATCGTATAGTTTTTGTTAATCACCGAAGCCACCTTCGGCGGGGGCAGCCTCAGTGCAAATTTACGAAGATTTAGCGATTTCTCCGGCACCATTACCCCTCATTTTTCGGCGCTGCGCCCCCAGCGATGAAGAACACCTCGCGCCGCTCTGCATCGCCGATGTCTATAAACTCTAACCCCCCAATGCTACACCACGAGCCGCAGGCGAGAAAAATGGCAAGTCATTGATATATTTGCACACAACAACCAAAATCGGCAAAAAACGCAGAAGCTACTCCGATTTTTTGCATAGTGAGGTAGGAGTCTTGGGGACTCCCGACCTCACGTTGAGCCTCATCACAACTTGCTCTTAGTTGATTACTCGTTTCCGGCCGGCTTCGATGACGATGCCTTTGTAGTCGCTGCCCACGGGCTGGCCCATGAGGTTGTAGCGACGGCTACCGGAGGGCGCATCGGCGTTGACGTCGGTAACGGAGGTGGGAATCTGGACGGTGGAGATGGTCACATCGTCGCCCTCGGCGGGCATAGTGAGCGTCCAGGTGCCGTCGCCGTTGTCGGTGAGCTCGCCGCTGCTGGCTTTGAAGCTCGTGACGAACTTAGGCGCGCGGATTGCCGGAGATTGCTGCGAGGCGGCGTGCTTCTCGCTCAGGCGGAGCACCACTTGCTGCTCAGTGCCGGCATAGACCGCATCGGCCAGCGACACCCCTACAGTGGCGTCATCGACCAATTCCACAGTCACCTCCTCGCCCCCGCTGATGGCAAAGCCGCGCTGAGCCTGACCCGGGCGATCAGCGCCGTACGACATACCACTGGCACCGATGGCACCAATGGCGTGATCGGCAACATAATAGTTGTTGGTGTAAGTGGCATTAAAGTTGTAACCTGCGATACCGCCCACGAAGGAATTGGCCTCTACACTGCCAAGATTGAGGTTGTCGGTTAAGACAGATGTGACGTTCAACGTATTGTATGCAGCTCCGGTGATACCACCCGCGCGAGTATCGGCTTTGACCGTCGCTTGGTTGACGCAGTGGTCGATGCGGCCGACGCAACTACCGGCGATGCCGGCCACCTCTTTGTTTCCGCTCACTGTCACTCCGGGGCCGGTGCTACAGTTGGTAATTGTGCCCTCGAAGAGGCCGACGAAGCTGCCCACGCTTGTATAGCCTGTAAAGGCGCAGCCCTCGCCCAAGTGGAGGTTGCTGATGACGGCATTTTCGTCAGTGACACCAAATATCGCCACATTGTTGTCGCCGGGCTTGTCGATAACCAAGTTGGTGAGAGTGTGGCCGTTGCCATCAAAGTTGCCGTTGAAGCGCCGCTGCAATGAGCCGATTGGCATCTGCTCGGCATTGGTGTAGTCAAGGTCGTTCTCAAGGCGGAAGTACACGCCTGTATAGTCCATCTCTTCTTGCTTGAGCGCGATGAGGTTCATATCTACCACGCTTTTAATCAAATAGGGAGCTTCGGCGGTGCCTTCACCCTCCCAGGTGCTTCCCACTTGGGCTATTTGGGCCACGAGCGATTGCTCGCTCGAGTCGTAATGGTTGACGTCGCCGTGCGCTTTATAATACACGGTGTAGGTGCCTGCCGAAATCGCCGTGGGTAGCTCGGCGCTGTATTCTCCGCCCTCGAGGCGATAGTGCATAACACCGTTGGTGGCCTCACCGGCCGTGATGAGCACTTGCGCGCGGCCATTATAGGTAAGTCCTTCGATGGCTGTGGGATGCGTGACTATGCCGGCTGCATTGGCGGGCACCACGCTGAACATCACAGTTGCCGTGCCGGCAAAGTCGCCAATGCCGGTGACCGTGATGGGATACTGCCCCGCATCGACGATGTCGGCATCGGGGAGCGTGATGGTGTAGTCGGTTCCCTCTATGAGAGTCGCCTGCGGGTCGGCGTTCAAGTCGGTTACAGTGACCACTGGCGTGAGCGCCTCGCCCGTGTAGGTCTGCTCGGGAATGTCAATGCTCACCCACGGCGCATAGGCGATGTCGCGCTTGAGGTGGGCCACAGCTGTGATGGTGACATCCTCGCCGGGCATAGTGAACTCGTAATAGGGCTTCCCGCCGCTCTCGGTGGCTCCGATAGCGATGTCGTTAGCCTTGTAGTCAACTTGGTCATCGGTCTGTACATATCCATCAGGCACGGAGTAGTTGAGCGTCAGGAGCATATACTTGTCGGCGCCGAAATAACGAGTGCCGCCGTCGGTATAGGTGGCCGAAGGGAGCGAGCCTCTCACGCCGGAAGCCATCGCTACTGTGCCCATCCACTTAGCGCCATCGGCGTCGGCTCCATTGATGCCGCCGTGGCGATTGGCGGTGTGATAATAGCAATTGACGATGGTGCCATCGTTAGTTCCGGCGATATCGCCCACGGTGTTGGTACCATCGACCGTGCCGAGGAAATAGCAATACTCTACACGGCCGGCATTATTCACACTGCCGGCGATACCTCCAAGCTGGGAGGCTTTGTTGATGCCTGAGTTGCTGACAGAGGCTTTGCTGACGCAATTCGACACGCTGCCGCTTGTGCTGCCCACAATGCCGCCGAATTCGCCCGGGAAGTAAGAGCGGCCGGCTGCGTCAGGGTGAACTTTCACCACCACATTCTCGCCCACGGTGCAGTTGATAATATTCGTGTTTAGCTCGGCCGAGCCTACGATAGCCCCGGTGTCGCCTATTCCGGTAATCGTGGAGTTGCCATCGATGGTGAGATCCATCACAAGACCTCCATAGCCCAAGCAGCCGAAGAGGCCGCATTGGTCGGGATTCTCGCTGATAGTGAGGTTGTAAAGAGTGCGGTTATTGCCCAGGAAATAGCCGCAGAAGCGCCTGATGCCAGTGCCGCCATCGTCGGTGTAGTAACGCCCGCCGATAGGGGGTATCGGGCCGTACAGCCGGAAGTCGACCGAGCTGGTGAGCTTGAAATAGACGCCTTCAAAGGAGTTGCCGGCGTTCACCTCATCGGCCAGCTGGACGAAATGGCCGGGATTGTATATTTTATACGGGTCGATTTGGGTGCCGCTGCCGCCACCGAAAGCGCTTTGGGCCCACACTGTAGCGGGCATGGTGAGGAGCATTGCCGCCACCGCGGCCAGTGTTCTCCAGAATGTCAGCTTGTAAGTCATATATTCAATTTTAAAATAAGGATAGTCAGTTTCGCAATGCAAATATAGCAAAATTTTTGAAAAATAGTTGCTTTTAAGGTGCCATTTTTGGCGATTTTTATATTTCCAACTATAAAATTGCGGCGATTTTTACGGTTGTGAATGTAAAATTGCCATAGACTTACCAAAACACGATTGAGAGTCGGACTATATCACAACGTGAAGCCCACAACGGTTATAATCATCAAGAGGGAGGTAAAAACTGATTGCAGTGGGGCGGTGGAGCTTTGGGTGCTATTGACGGGATAGCGAGGGGGCAGCTTTAGCGCAAAGCTACGAAATCTCACATTTTTTGTGTAATTTTGCACTCATAACAATCAAACTATGCAACTATGCAGGCAATAACGACAACAGAGTATGTTCAGCTATCGCTTCCTAATGGAGATTTAGCTTTTCTTCGGACTCTTGTTGAAAAAATGGGCTGGAAGCTGAAAAGGCAGCGCTTGAATGGCATTGACAAAGGGTTGAACGATATCA
Organism: uncultured bacterium; assembly: GCA_946184715.1. Lineage (GTDB taxonomy): Bacteria > Bacteroidota > Bacteroidia > Bacteroidales > Muribaculaceae > CAMHGU01. The sequence continues at coordinate 4,933 of CAMHGU010000013.1, forward strand.
GAAAAAGCAATGTATATCACGCAAAAGATTCGCAAGACCTCATAAAGCAAATACTTGGCTAACGAGTACACGCTGTTTGAATTATTGCTAAATACCGGAATTTATATATAACGAAACAACAAAAATAGGAAAACAGATATGAACTTTGTAGAAGAACTGAAATGGCGCGGTATGATTCACGACATCATGCCGGGGACTGAAGAGCAACTCAATAAAGAGATGACCACGGCCTATGTGGGTATTGACCCTACGGCCGATTCGCTTCATATAGGGCACCTTGTGGGCATAATGATGCTCAAGCACCTGCAGCGCGCCGGCCATAAGCCCATAGCGCTCATAGGCGGCGCCACGGGAATGATAGGCGACCCCTCGATGAAGTCGGCCGAGCGCAAGCTCATCGACGAGGACACCCTTCGCCACAATCAGGAAGCCATCAAGCGGCAGCTGTCGAAATTTCTCGACTTCGACAGCGACGCGCCCAACCGCGCCGAGCTCGTGAACAACTACGACTGGATGAAGGACTACGGCTTCCTCGCCTTCATACGCGACATCGGCAAGCACATCACCGTCAACTATATGATGGCCAAGGACTCGGTGAAGAAGCGCTTAGCGCGCGACTCGCAGTCGGGGCTGTCGTTTACGGAGTTCTCCTATCAGCTGCTTCAGGGCTACGACTTCCTGCATCTGTACCAGACCAAAAACTGCCGTTTGCAGATGGGCGGCAGCGACCAGTGGGGCAACATCACCACCGGCACCGAGCTGATACGCCGCATCACCGGCGACAACAACGCCTTTGCCCTTACCTGCCCGCTCATCACCAAGGCCGATGGCGGTAAATTCGGCAAGACCGAATCGGGCAACGTGTGGCTCGACCCGCGCTACACCTCGCCCTACAAGTTCTATCAGTTCTGGCTCAACGTGTCAGATGCCGATGCCGAGAAGTACATCAAGATATTTACCGACCTGCCGCAGGACGAGATAGCCGAACTTACGGCGCAGCAAGTCGCCGACCCCGGCCAGCGTCCGCTCCAGAAGCGCCTGGCGCGCGAGATTACCGTGATGGTTCACTCCGAGGCCGAATATGAGGCCGCTGTGGAAGCATCGCAGATACTCTTCTCCAACAAAGCCGGCGACATTCTCCACCGCATCGACGAGGACACTCTGTTGGCCGTGATGGACGGTGTGTCGCAATTCAAGGTGAAGCGCGAGGTGATAGAGGCCGGCGTGCCGCTCGTGGATTTGCTCGTGGATCACACCTCGGTGTTCCCCTCGCGCGGCGAGATGCGCAAGATGACCCAGGGCGGCGGCGTGAGCATCAACAAAGAGAAGGTGAGCGACTTCGCTATGACCATCGACGCGAGCTATCTGCTCCAAGGCAAATACATCCTGGCGCAACGCGGCAAGAAGAACTACTTCCTGCTCCGAGCCGAGTAACCCCCAAAGCTACAGAGCGATGACACCCGAAGCGAGCGATTTCACGATAAGCCACGACGCGAAGGTTATTGATGCCCTGCGGCAGCTCAACGAGCTGTCGGGGCACGGCAACACCGTCTTCGCCCTCGACGAGGCCGGGCGCGTGGTAGGCTCAATCTCCGACGGCGACCTGCGCCGCAGCCTGATAAGCGGCCACACACTCGACACCCGTCTCACCGAGGTGATGCACCGCGACTTCCGCAGCATCCACATCGGCGACACCCTCACCGACGTGAAGGAGCTGCTGGCGCGCCGCATCACCCTCCTGCCCGAGCTGAACGCCGACGGCACCCTCGCGCGAGTGCTCGACCTCAACAACTACCGCGCCATTCTGCCTGTCGATGCCGTGCTTATGGCCGGCGGCCGCGGCGAGCGCCTGCGCCCCTTGACGCTGACCACGCCCAAGCCGCTACTCGCCGTGGGCGACCGCGCCATCATCGACTACAACATAGCCCTGATGGCCCGCTACGGCATCCGCAACATCAGCGTCACCACCAATTACCTCGCCTCACAGATAGAGCGACACTTCAGCGAGCCGGTGTGCGGCATCGACGTCAAATGCGTGCGCGAGCCGCGCAGGCTCGGCACCGCCGGCTCCCTCACGCTCGTCAAGGAGTGGGCCAACGATGTGGTGCTGCTGATGAACTCCGACCTGCTCACCACCATCGACCTCGGCGAGATGTACCGCTGCCACATCAGCAGCAAAGCCGATATGACCATGGCCACGATACCCTACGTGGTGTCGGTCCCCTACGCCATAATTCGCTCGCGCCACAACCGCGTGACCGGCCTGGAGGAGAAACCCACCTACAACTACCTCGCCAATGCCGGAATATATATGCTCAATCGCCGAATGATAGAGCTGATACCCGAGGGCGAATTTTTCGATGCCCCCGACCTCATGCTCAAGGCGATAGCACAAGGCCTCAAAGTGAGCCACTACGCCATCAACGGCCTATGGCTCGACATAGGCTCGCCCCACGACTTCGCGCAAGCCCAAGAGCTGATGAAGCAGCATAGCCTGATGAATTTTTAGCTAAAACCCTCTACAACGACGAGCCACCGAAATGTTTGACACCTTCTCCGAGTACCTTACAAGTGTAGCCGACTTCGTGTGCGGCTATCCGCTATTCTGCCTGCTGATAGGCGGCGGGCTGTTTCTCTTTATAAGTTCGGGAGCGGTGTCGCTGCGGCGGTTGCCGTATTCCCTTGCCGCGCTTCGCGCAAAGGGCGACTCGTCGCAGGGCGAGATCTCGTCGGCCCAGGCGCTGGCATCGGTAGTAGCGGCCACCATAGGGCTGGGCAACATAGCGGGCGTGGCAATCGCGCTCGTGGTGGGCGGCCCGGGCGCGATATTCTGGATGTGGGTAAGCGCCTTAGTGGGAATGTGTACCAAATACCACGAGGGCGTGCTGGCTATTATGTACAAAGGCAAGGACCGCGAAGGGAAGCTGCAAGGCGGCCCGATGTATATCATCGACGAGGGCATGGGTCGGCGATGGCACTGGCTGGCGGTGTTCTTCGCCGTGGCCGGTATGTTTGGCACGCTATGCATAATGAACGCCAATCAGCTCACCGAAGCCGCGGTAGCCACCTTCACCACGCCCGAGTGGATCGACGGCAACGCTGTGCTCACAGCCATAGGCGGGGTGATAGGGTTGAGCAATCTATACACGTTCCGTCTGCTCTTCGGCATTCTGGTAGCCGTGATAGTATCGGTGGTGGTGCTGGGCGGAGTGAAGCGCATAGCGTGGATGGCCTCGCGTATGGTCCCCACGATGGTCACGCTCTACTTTCTGCTTGTGCTTTACATCATCGTCACCCACATCTCGCGCGTGCCGGCAGCCTTCGGCAGCATCTTTACCGAGGCGTTTAATATCGATGCCGGGATAGGCGCCCTCGTGGGTATTGCCATTATCGGGGCGCGGCGCGCGGCGCTGGTCAACGATGCCGGTATCGGCACCGCCTCGCTGATGCACGGTGCCTCGAAAAACACCGAGCCGGTGCGCGAAGGGCTGGTGGCTATGCTCGGCCCGTCGATTGACTCCGGCCTTGTGTGCACCCTCACCGCCATAGCGCTGCTACTATGCGGCAACATACCCACCGGCGAAGGCGTGAAAGGCCTTGCCGTGGCGATGGACGCCTTCCGCGCGGCTATTCCCGCCGGCGATTATCTGCTGATGATAGTGGTGATTTTCTTCTCGCTATCGTCGATGTTCTCCTACTCCTACTACGGCACCAAATGCGCCGCCTACCTCTTCGGCGCGCGCCGAGCAAGGCTCTACACCTACTTCTTCATCGCCACGCTCGTGGTGTTTGCCGTGGTGCCTCTGCAGGCTGCCGTAGGGCTTTGCGACCTATTTTACGCCCTGATGGCCTTCCCCACTATGATTGCCATATTGACGCTCAGCGGCAAGGTGAGAGCCGCCACACGCCAATATTTCGCCACCCGCACCCGATAAGCTGCGGTGCAGAGCGAAGGCGTGATGCAATTTCGGGCCTACTCTCTACGTTATTAATATGATATCCAAAGCCGACGATTATGAAACGTACCCTATATCTGATAGCTATCGCCCTGATAGCAGTAGTCGCCAAAGCCGACCTCGGAGTGGGCGACTGGCGTATGCACCCCACCTTCGGTAGCAACTACACCGGCCTTGTCGAGACCGCCGACCGCGTATATTACGCCTCCTCCAATGCCGTGTACTGCTACGACAAGAAGGAGGGCACCACCACCGACTACACCGTGCGCACTCGCCTCAACGGCGTGTCAATCAAGAGCATACACTACAACTTCGACGACAAATTCCTTGCCGTAGTGTACAACGACTCCAACATCGACTTCCTCTACGACGACGGCAACACGGTCAATCTGCCCGACATCAAGCTATCGACCATCCAGGGCGACAAGTACATCAACGACCTCACTTTCGGCTCGGGCCGCACGATAGTGGCCACTTCGTTCGGCTACGTGATTTTCAACAACGAGCGCCAGGAGGTGAGCGAATCGCGCAATTTCGGCCTCGACGTAAGCTCGGCAGCCCTCACGGCCGACTATATAGTGCTCACCGCCGATAAGCGGATATTATACACCAAGACCGAAGGCAACCACTATAGCCTGAGCGACTTCAGCGAGACCACTACCATCGCCCCCACCTTCCTGCGGCCTATCGACGGCAACCGCTTTTTCTTCTACTCCAACAAAAACATCTGGATAGGGCAGATCAACGATGCCGGCAAATACACCTCACGGATAGCACTGGCGAAGGAGATAGCCCACCTCGACCGAGCCGGCGACTACTGGTGCGCCAGCACCCACTCTTCCAATCAGGTCTATACCCTCAACGCCGAAGGCGAGGTGGTGTCGAGCCTTCGTGCCGAAGAGCAATATGCCCGCAAGGCGCTGCTTACCACCTATCAGAAGGATAACTACTGGCTTCTGTGCCGCGATGGCATCACCAATCTGCGCGCCGAGGCCGGCGGCGGCATCACCGTCATTTCCGACCTCTATAAGCCCAACGCCCTGACCGCCGACCGCCCCTTCAATATGCTCTACAACACCGGAAGCAAACAGCTGTACGTGGCCGACCGCGCCTCCACGCGCTACTACTCCGAGTACAACTTCTCCACGCCGCTGTGTGCCTTCGACGGCTACTCCTGGCAAGAGTTTACCCCCGAGATGCCCAATATCAACCCGGCGGCCCAATCGTCGATAGGCACCGGAATAGGCGCCCTCTACTCGCCGGTGTTCGACCCCGACGATCCCTCGGTAATGTATGCCGGCACCTGGTTTGAAGGCGTGTATAAATTCAAGGACAATAAGCCCGTGGCCAAATACGACTGGACCAACTCGCCGCTGACCCTCAACTGGGCCTGCATCTGCCCGGGCGTGCAATTCGACACCGCCGGCAACCTCTGGGTGTGCCAGGCCGAGGACGAGCAGCACATCCTCTGCCTGCCGCGCGCCAAGCTTGCCCTCAACAACAACGTCACCGCGGCCGATTGGATTGAGTACCCCTTCGACGAGCTCCAGCTGATGAAATCGACAGTGTTCTTCAACACCAAGCTGACCAATGTGAAGCTTATCACCGATTGCCAATACGGCTCAGTGCTGTTTATGTTTACCGACAATGGCACCGTCGCCGTCACGAGCGACGACAAGCGCCGGCAGTTCCTCTCGCTCCCCGACCAGGATGAGCGCTACTTCGAATGGAAATATATCAACTGCTTCGCCGAGGACCGCAACGGCCACGTGTGGATGGGCACCGACAACGGCGTGGTGGAGTTCAACCCTGAAGGATTCTACAGCGACGACTGGCGCATCAACCACATCAAAGTGCCTCGCGAGGATGGCACCGACAATGCCGACTACCTCCTCGAGGGCGTCGCCGTGCGCTCCATTGCTGTCGATGGCAGCAACCGCAAGTGGATAGGCACCGCCTCAGCCGGCGTACTCCTCGTCAATAGCGACGGTAGCAAAGTGCTCAAACAGTTCAATACCGACAACAGCTACCTCCCCGACAACTGCGTGGAGACCATCGTGTGCGACCCCAATAGCAACTCCGTGTATTTCGGCACCCCCGCCGGCTTGGTTGAGTACGGCAGCGACGCTGTCAAGTCGGCCGAAGACTTCTCTGAAGCTTACGCCTATCCCAACCCCGTGGCCCCCGACTACTACGGGCTTGTCACCATCACCAACCTCGTCGACAACAGCCTCGTCAAGATAGCCGACGCCTTCGGCAACGTGGTATATACCGGCCGCTCCGAGGGCGGAATGATGACTTGGGACTGCAACAGCGCACTCTCCGGCCGGCGCGTGGCCTCGGGCGTGTACTACGTGTATATGTCAAGCTCCTCCGACGGCTCCGGCTCTAAAGGCGCCGTGGCCAAAATTCTCGTACTCAAATAATACCTATATTATCCACCTAAAAACTAAATGCTTATGAAGAATTTATTAACCATCGCAGTCGCAGCTCTCGCCTTGGTGATGAGCTCCTGCATGAGCGAGAACCAAAAGGCGCTGCTCGGCACGTGGGATCGCGTCATCGATGACACTTGCCACGTAGAGTACACCTTCAATGACGACGGCACCTTTACCTCTACAGCCTACTACATCGAAGATTTTAATGAGAAGCTCGACGATGAAGGTACCACCGTAAAGCTCCGTGCCAGCTACCACTACAATCTGCAAGGCACCTACTCCTTCGTTATCGGGGTGGCTGAGCTGACCTACAACAACGACAAGATTACCGGCGCCGTTGACGACCTCGAGCTTGCCGACCCCGAAAACACTCCCAAAAAGGTCGCTGCCTTTTTCAATGATGAGATGAAGAACGATAAGCAGTATCGCGATGACCTTCAGAAGGCTGTAGATGAAAACCAGGGCATACGCGAAGGCAACCGCGAAACCTTCACCGACGTGAAAATCGAAGGCAATACCCTCACCGGCAAGCACGACAAAGAACCGTTCACGATGACCCGCAAATAAGGCCCATCGTCCCTACAACCCACTACAGCGAAGCCGCGAGCCTTCAAGCCCGCGGCTTCGTCCATTGTTTACCGCCATCCCCGCTTGCCGCCGAACAACAGAAGGAGCCGCAAGCTGATGCTCGCGGCTCCTTTCTCGGGGTGGAGCCAATCGGACTCGAACCGACCACCTCCACAATGCCATTGTGGCGCTCTACCAGATGAGCTATGACCCCTTGTTTCGGCTGCAAAGATAGGCAGTTTTTGATTACTGTGCAAGCCTTTCCCCAATTTTTTCGCAAAAATATTGCAACGGTGTCGCTTGCGAGAAACCGTGATGAAAAAGATACCGCGCGGTGTTCTCTTTTTCAGGGAAAATGGCTACTTTTGTGGAAAGGCTACTTGACTAACCAATTAATTATTAGATACACTATGAAACCTGCTATTCCTCTATGGCTCGGCGCGCTGGCAATGCTGGCCGTGATAAGCCTCGGCTCCTGCGGCACCAAGCGCGTAGCCACCACGACGAGCGCGCCCGCGCCCGCTGTTACAAAGCAACCCGTGAAGATGATTCTCGACTCCGACTTCGGCAGCTCTACCGACGACCTCTTCGCCCTCGTGATGCTCAACCACTACATCGACGATGGGCTGGTGGACCTCAAAGGCGTTATCGTGGACCGCGAAGGCGAGAAGAACGCCGGTGTGGTCGATATCTTCAACACCTACTATGGCCACCCCAATATCCCGATAGGCATAGAGCGCAACGGCGTGAAGAACCCACGCTGCTTTATCCCCTACAACGGGATATGCGACCTCGTCGATGCTCAGGGGCAACCGCTCTTCGAGCGCAGTGTCGATACCCGCACCCTCCCCGACGGCTACAAGCTCTACCGGCAGCTGCTCAGCCAGGCCGACGACAAGTCGATAGTAATCGTGGCAATCGGCTTCGCCACCACGCTCTCGCAGCTCATCGAGTCGGGGGCCGACCAATATTCCGAACTGAGCGGCCTCGACCTGCTCGAGCGCAAGGTGAAGTCGATCTACATCCAGTCGGGACGTTTTGAGGCCGGCGATAGCCTCAGCGGCTACAATATGCGCGCCGCCTCGCGCCAGTCGGCCATTCTCTACGACAAGCTGCCGGCGAGCGTCGACCTGATAATGTCGCCCAGCAACGTGGGCGACGCAATGAATTACCTGCCCGCCGATGTGCTCTCCGACCTCTCCACCACCACGCTCAACCCCGTCAAAGCCGTATATACCCACTACACCTGCGACACCGGCCAGCGAATGTGGGACACCAACTGTCTCGTCAACGCCGTGCTTGGCGACGACGAGTACTATATGTCGCCCCGAGGGTGGGTCACCTTCATCGACAAAGGCGAGAACTCGCTGATGCTCTTCAAGGAAGACCCCAATGGCAACGCCCGCTACCAGCTGCCAGGCGACTCCTACTTCGCGCAGACCAAGCTGATGGATATCCGCCGCCATACCCGCCAGCACGGCCACCCCGCCGTGTTCACCATCGAAGCGCCACAGCCGCAGCTCACCAAGTGGGACGCAGCCACCTGGGTGATACCACGCACCGGCCAGCTCATCGACAAATACTTGGGTAGCGCCGGCAATAAGCTCGACCCCAACAACGTGCGCGCCATGCTCCGTCCCATCGGCTACATCAACAGCAACGAGCCCGATTATCAATCGGCTGAGCGTATCCTCACCGACACCCTCTACACCACGATGCTCAACCGCGCCATCGCGCGTGGCAATCGCAGCCTCGTTATCGTCACCGGCCCGCCGGCAAGCGGCAAGAGCACGGCCGTCAAGGCTCTCAACCTCAAGGGCGCCGGCCTTATCTACGACGCCGACCTCTCGGTAAATTCTCAGCTCAGCGAAGCCATAGCCCGCGCCAAGCGTATGGGAATGACCGACATCACCCTCGTGATGGTGCGCAACGACCTGCTCACCTGCTTCAAGAACGCCGTCAACCGCGGCAAGACCGAGTGGCGCTTCACGCCGCTGCCGCAATTGCTCGCCTCGTTCCGCGCCACTGAGGGCAACATCGAGTACATCGCCCGTCAGTACCCCGACGTGGAGATTATCCCCGTAGATTGCACCGGCAATCAGGGCGTGCACGTGGTTGACGTGGCCGACGCCCTTAAGTGGAATTATGAGCCTTCGCAAGAGGAGATACACTCCGTGCTCACCTATCTGCTCGGCGCCATCGAAGGCGGCGACCTCCGCGGCAGCGAGATTCCCGATGCCGCGGGCGACGTGCTCAGCATCACCGGCCTCGACGCCCCCAACCGCGAGCTCGCCCGCGCCATCAACGTCAAGGTGCAGGAGGCAAAGCGCCAGCTCCGATAACACGGCATCACCTCCCTATATATTATAAGGAGAAAGCACCCGCGGTAAGCAGCCCTTGCCGCGGGTGTCGCTTCAAGCGGCAGGCAGTTTTAACCACCGGACGAGGCTCCCGCGCTCTACCTTTGCCGCCACACAAAAAGAGAACGTTATGACGCAACACACGAAAGACATAATCCAATACGCCACGGCCGTGGCGATGGTAGCCTCGGCTATCGCGCTGGCTTTTATGAGCTTCGCGATGATAGTGGAGATTCACTCCTCGGTGCTGGTGTACGCCTCCGAGGCTTTGGCCTACGCCGCCGGAATCTTCGGCGTGAGCCTCTACTTCCGCCACAAAATAGGCGAAATCGACCGCCGCATCAAGAACCTCGGCGACCCCCGCACCCCCGCCAATCCCGGCAGCGAAGCATAGTGACCAAGCCGTCTATTCCTGTCTTCCGCAAAGGGGCTCACTCTCCTCGCGGGCGATGTCGTCTACACACCACAGCGCTGCCGCAAAATCAGGTCGAAGACCTGACGATGTCGTTAACACATTGTGCGGAGCATGCCGAAGGTATGCTTCGCACTGTGTGATTGGCGACACTTCCCACAATGCAGGCACGTCGAAGATGTGCCGATATGCAACAAGTAGGGCGACGTATATATAAGAGAAATCGCTAATCAACCGTACTTCAGTCGATTAGCGATTATCTTTGCACTTAGATAGTGCCCTAAGCGGGACTCGAACCCGCAAGAGGAAACCCTCACTAGTCCCTGAAACTAGCGCGTCTACCAATTCCGCCATCAGGGCTTTTGCGCGGCAAAGGTAATAAGTTTTTCGCAATTGCGCAACATTTTGCCGCCGCGGGGGCAAAATATTTTCAGCGCGATGTAGCCATCAGGATTATTCCGGACGCACGTAGCGCTTGCCGATGCTCGACAGACGCAGCCGTATAACTCCGAACAGCGCCTCGCCGAATATCCCCGTGTTCATCTTCGACGAGCCGAGCACCCGATTGACGAATACAATAGGCACCTCCTCTATGCGGAAGCCGAACTTATAGGCCAGGTATTTCATCTCAATCTGGAAGGCGTAGCCTTTGAAGCGGATAGCATCGAGGTTGATGGTCTCGAGCACGCGACGATGGTAGCACACGAAGCCAGCCGTGGGGTCGTGCACCTGCATTCCGGTGACAATCTTGACATACTTCGATGCGCCGTACGACATCAGCACGCGCCCCATAGGCCAGTTGACCACATTGACGCCGCTCACGTAGCGCGAGCCGATAGCCACCTCGGCGCCGCGCTCTACGCACGCCTCGCGAAGCCGCAACAGGTCGGCCGGCTTGTGCGAGAAATCGGCGTCCATCTCGGTGATGTAGTCGTAGCCATGAGCGAGCGCCCACTTGAAGCCGGCGATATAAGCCGTGCCAAGCCCTTGCTTGCCTTCGCGCTCTATGATGTGTACACGCTCGGGCAGCTCGGCTATCTTCTCCTTCACCAGAGCGGCGGTGCCATCGGGCGAGCCGTCGTCGATGACAAGGATATCGAAACGCTTCTCGAGGCCTATCACGGCATCGATAATCGCTTGTATGTTCTCTTTCTCGTTGTAAGTGGGGATGAGAACTATAAATCTCGGGTCGGTTTTCTCCATCGCAGTTTGCTTTCTAAGCTGCAAATTTAGCTAATTTCGGCGAAATATTACGCCCACAGCCCAAAAAGTGAGGCTCTGCAGGCATAAAAATACGTTAAATGGCTGCAGCGGCCCGCTATCGGCCCTTTTTCGCCACCTATAGCGCCACATCTCCGCAATAAAGAGGGCGAAATCTCGTTATAGGATAGATTAACTATCGATATCGACGAATGAACGATGGCAGCCGGCGCTTCGCGCGCTACTTCATAGCAGGCTTTGTGCTCGTGGCTCTTCTCGGTGCTTGCAACACCAAGAAGAACACCTCCTTTACGCGCTTCTACCACTCGTTCAACACCCGCTACAACACCTACTACAACGGCAAGACCAACTACGACGAGCAGATTAAGATAATGGAGGACGACTATGCCGACGACTACACCGCCGCCACCCTCTATCTGCACCCCGCCGAAGCCAAGGCCAACCCCAAGGCGCCGCAGCCAAGCGGCAGCTTCGACCGCACCATCGAGAAGATGCAGAAAGCTATCTCGCTCCACTCCATCAAGCGTAGGCCCGTGAAGAACTCGTCGAAGATGCGCGACCCCAAATATCGCGAGTTTATCAACCGCGACGAGTTCAACCCCTTCATTCACAACGCCTGGTACCTGATGGCCAAGTCGCAATATATGAAAGGCGACTTCCTCGGCGCCGCCGCCACCTTCCACTACATCACTCGCCACTTCACCTGGCTCGAAGAGCTCGTGACCGAGTGCAAGCTCTGGGAGGCCCGATGCTACTGCGCTGAGGGTTGGCTCAACGAGGCCGAGAACATCGTGATGCGCATCAAGCCCGAGGAGGTGCAGAAGAACAAGAAGCTGCGCACCCTCTACAACTTTACCTACGCCGACTACTACGTGAAGAACCACCAGACGGCCGAGGCCATTCCCTATCTTGCCGAAGCCATCAAAGGCACCGGCGGAGGACAGAAGACACGCCTCTACTTCCTTCTCGGCCAGCTCTACGCCGCCAACGGCCAGAAAGACCTCGCCTACCAAGCCTTCAAGAAAGCCGGCAGCAACCCCAACTCCACCTACCGCACCAAATTCAACGCCCGGATAAAGCAGAGCGAGGTGTATGCCGGTGCCGACATCGAGAAGGAGGTGCGCTCGCTCCGCTCTATGGTGAAGTACGACCGCAACAAGGAGTATCTCGACCAAGTGTACTACGCCATCGGCAACCTCTATATCTCGCGCAACGACACCGTCCACGCTATCGAGAACTATAATACCGCCGTGGAGAAGAGCACCCGCAACGGCATCGAGAAAGCCCTGGCCCAGATAGCCCTCGGCGGGCTCTACTTCGACCAGCACAACTACGACGACGCCCAGCCCTGCTACGCCGAGGCCGTGCCGCTGCTCCCCACCGACTATCCGCAATACGACACCCTCAAGCGACGTAGCGATGTGCTCGACGAGCTCGCCGTCTATTCACAGAACGTCAAGCTCAACGACTCGCTCATCGTCCTCGCCGCCAAGAGCCCCGAGGAGCAGCTCGCCGTGGCCCAGAAGCTCGTCGATGAGCTGAAAAAGCAAGAGAAAGAGGCCGCCGAAGAGGCCGCCCGACAGGAGTATCTCGCCCAGCAGGCTGCTGCCGGCTCCCAAAACTCCGCCGCCAACGCCGCCGCGAAGCCCGCCGAATATACCCTCAACACCGACAACTCCTGGTACTTCTACAACACCGCCACCAAGAATGCCGGCAAAACCGCATTCCAGAAGCAATGGGGCAACCGTAAGCTCGAGGACGACTGGCGACGCCGCAACAAGAACACCTTCGACCTCGACGAGCCGTCGCCTTTCGACTCCGACGGCGACTCTATCGCCCTGGGCAACGACTCCACCGCCCTCGCCACCGATAGCCTCACCGAAGAGCAGAAGAAACAGCTTGAGAAGGAGAACGACCCGCACTTCGTGGAGTACTACCTCAAGCAGATTCCAAAGACCGAGGAGGAGATCATCACCTGCCACGACATCATTCAGGAAGGCCTATTCAATATGGGCGTAATCCTGAAGGACAAGCTCGAAGACTACACCGCCGCGGCCACGGAGTTTAACACCCTGCTCACCCGCTACCCCGACAATATATATCGGCTCGACGTGTACTACAATATGTACCTGATGTATATGCGCCTGCGCAATCCGCTCGAGGCTGAGCGCTGGCGTCAGCTGGTGCTCACCGGATTCCCCGAGTCGAAATACGGCCTGGCGATGCAAGACCCCAACTACCTCGAGAACCTCCGCAACATGGAGCGCGACCAGGAGGGTATGTATCAGCGCGCCTACGACGCATATCTGGCCGACAACAACCCCGCCGTGCACGAAGCCTACGCCGAGATGATGCGCCGATACCCGCTGAGCAAGATTATGCCCAAGTTTATGTTTATCGACGCCCTCTCGTATCTCACCGATAAGGACTACGACAAGTTCAAGTCAACCCTCAAAGAGATGCTCGAGCGCTATCCCGATACCGACATCACCCCGATGGCAAGCTCCATCATCAGCGACCTCAACCGTGGCCGCAAGCTCCAGGGCGGCTCCACCAACGTGCGCGGTATGCTCTGGGAAACACGTCTGACCAACGACACCACCCTGGCCTACAACGACAGCGTTGCCGCCGCTCAATTCGACGACGACACCACCAAGCCGCAGTATCTCGTCGTCATCTACAACGTGGACTCCATCAGCACCAACCAGCTGATATTTGATATAGCCCGCTTCAACTTCAACTCCTTTGCCGTGAGCGACTTCGACATCGAGCAGATGACGTTCTCGCAGCTCGGTATGGTGATTGTGAAAGGGTTCAAGAACTTCAGCGAGTTGCGCAACTACCGCACCGTGATGGAGCGCAGCCGCGACTTCAAGCTGCCTAAGGGCGCGCGTGCCGTGATGATCAGCGAGGCCAACTTCACCCTGCTGCTCCGCGAGGGCCGCTCCTTCGAAGAGTACTTCCAATATATGGATGAGAAGCAGGCCGCCAAGCTCGAAGAGCAGGCAATCAAGGCCGCCGAGGAGCAGCCGCAGAAGTATGGCGACGTAATTCTCGCGCCGCACCCCAAGCCTAAGGTGGAGAAGCCCGACACCGTGGCCGCAACCCCCGACTCGCTCGCTTTGCGTCCCGACAGCCTGGCCCAGCAGCCCGACTCGCTCGCCTTGAGCCCCGACAGCATTGCCGCCGCCGGCGAGCAAGCCATCGGCGATAAGGCCGAGCCTACCAAGCCTACGCCGCCCGCTGAGGTCATCAAGCCTAAGCAAGAGAAGCCCGCCGAGACCATCAAGCCCAAGCAAGAGAAGCCCGCCGAGACCATCAAGCCCAAGCAAGAGAAGCCCGCCGAGACCACTAAGAATTCTAAGCCCTCTAAGAACTCTAAGCCCGACGAGCCTTCTCCTGCCACCCCGAGCACCCCGGCCACCCCGGCCACCCCGAGCACCCCGAGCACCCCGGCCACCCCGCCCGCCGATGAGACCCCCACCGACCGCCGCGAGCGGCAGCGTCTGGAGCGCGAGCGCCGCGAGCAGGAACGGGCCGAGCGCCGCGAGCAGGAACGCCTGGAGCGCGAGCAGCGCGAGAAAGAGCGCGAGGAACGCCGCGAGCGGCAGCGCCTCGAGCAGGAGCGTCGAGAGCAGGAGCGCCTCGAAACTCTCCGCCTCGAGCAGGAACGCCTCGAGCAGGAGCGCCTCGAAGCCGAACGCCTTGAGCAGCAACGTCTTGAAGCCGAACGCCTTGAGAAAGAACGTCTCGAGAAGGAACGTCTTGAGCTTGAACGCCGACGTCAAGATGCCGAGCAGGCCGCTCAGAATGGCGACGCCGAAGCCGCCGAGCAAGCCCAAGAGCTCGAAGAGGAGGAAGTGGCCGTCGAGGAAGAAGAAGTTGCCGTTGAGGTGGAAGAAGAAGTGACCGTCACCGAAGCCGAAGAGGAAGAGGTGGTCATCGAGGAAGAGGAAGAGGTAATCGTTGAGGAGGAAGAGGAAGAGATCATCGAGGAAGAGGAGGAAGAAGTGGTAATCGAGGAAGAGGAGGAAGAAGTGGTTGAGGAAGAAGAGGAGGAAGAAGAAGACTACGACCCCTCCACCGAGAATCCGCTCGAGCCTAACCCGATGCCCGGCACCACCCCCGTGCAGCCCAAAGACGCTCAACCTCAACAGCGTAACAACAACAGCGGCAACAACCGCGACAACAACCAGATAGAACTCTACTGACAATGGCAACAGCATCAATCCTTTGGGCCGACGACGAGATCGACCTCCTCAAGCCCCACATCCTCTTTCTCAAGGGGAAAGGCTACGACGTCACCACCGTCAACAGCGGCCGCGACGCCCTCGACTGCATCGCCGCACGCCACTTCGACCTCGTGATTCTCGACGAGAATATGCCCGGCCTCACCGGCCTTGAGACCCTCTCCGAAATCAAGCGCACTCAGCCCGACGTGCCCGTGATTATGATTACCAAGAGCGAGGAGGAGGACATTATGAATCAGGCCATAGGCAGCAAGATTTCCGACTATCTCATCAAGCCGCTCAACCCCAATCAGATACTGCTCTCCATCAAGAAGAACGTGCATAGCTCCACCCTCGTGTCGCAAAAGGCCACGGCCGACTATCGGCAGGAGTTTATGACCATCGATGCCGACATCGCCCAGGCCGCGTCGATTGATGACTGGTACGCGCTCTACCGCAAGCTCGTGTACTGGGAACTACAGCTCAGCGCCACCGATACCAATATGGACGAGCTGCTTCAGCAGCAGAAGAAGCAGGCCGACCACGAGTTCGGAAAGTTCGTCAAGCGCAACTACGAGCGATGGCTCGCCAATCCCGCCCGGCGACCGCTGATGAGCAACGACATAATGCCGCAGCGCATCTTCCCGATGCTCGACGACGGCCAAAAGGTGTTCCTTATCGTCATCGACAACTTCCGCCTCGACCAGTGGCGCACCGTGCAGCCGCTCCTGGCCGAGCACTTCAACATCGACGACGACGGCTTATACTGCAGCATCCTCCCCACCGCCACCCAGTATTCGCGCAACGCAATCTTCTCCGGGCTCATGCCCGCGCAGATTGCCACGATGTTTCCCGACCTGTGGGTCGATGAGGAGAGCGAGGAGGGCAAGAACATCAACGAGTCGCCGCTGGTCAAGACCGCCCTCGAGCGTTTCCGCAAGCGCTACAGCTTCTCCTACACCAAGATTAACGACAGCACCAACGCCGAACAGATCATCAACTCCTTCGGCAACTTCGACAATTACGACCTCAACGTCATCGTCATCAACTTTGTGGATATGCTCTCCCACGCCCGTACCGAGTCGAAGATGATACGCGAGCTCGCCCATAGCGATGCCGCCTACCGCTCGCTCACCGAGTCGTGGTTTCGCCACTCGGCCGTGATGGAGCTTTTCAAGCGCATCGCCTCGCGCCGCTGCCGCGTGGTCCTCACCACCGACCACGGCACCATCCGCGTCGACAACCCCATCAAAGTCATCGGCGACCGCAACACCAATACCAACCTCCGCTACAAAGTGGGCAAGCGCCTGAGCTACAACCCTCGACAGGTGTACGAAGCTCATAACCCCGCCACTATGGGACTGCCAACGTCGTCGCTCGTGTCGTCGTTCATCTTCGCCGTCGACCGGGACTTCTTCGCTTATCCCAACAATTACAACTACTACGTGCAATATTACGACGGCACCTTCCAGCACGGCGGTATATCGCTCGAGGAGATGCTTATCCCAATCATCACAATGTCGCCGAAATGACCCGAACTATCCGCATAAAATCGCTCGATTACATCGCCGCAGCAGCGGCCGAAATGGCCGATTGCATCGGCGATTTTCGCATCTTCGCCTTCTATGGCCCTATGGGCGTGGGGAAGACCACATTTATCAACGCCCTCTGCCGCCACCTCGGCACCGACGACGTCACCAATTCGCCCTCCTTCTCTATCGTCAACGAGTACCTCGACCGCTACGGCCGCAGCATCTACCACTTCGACTGTTACCGCTTCGAGAACCCCGAGGAGGCGCTCGACATAGGCATCGAAGAGTATTTCGACAGCGACTGCCTATGCCTTATCGAGTGGCCCGAGCGAATCGAACCGCTGCTCCCGCCCGACACGGTCACCGTCACGATGACCGAAGACCCCGATACCGCCGAGCGAACCGTCGTAGTCAACTTCCCGTAAGCGCTATGTACCACTATATCAAGCTCAAAGCCACAGCCTCTACCAACACCTACCTCGCCTCGGTGGCCGCTGTGCTCCCCTCCGGCACCATCGTATATACCGATTGCCAAAGCGCCGGACGTGGACAGCGCGGCAACTCCTGGGAGGCCGAGCCGGGCAAAAACCTCTCTTTTTCGCTCCTTCTAAAGGCCATTCCCCTCGAGCCGGCACGCCAGTTCCTCATCTCCGAAGCCGTGGCCCTCGCTCTGCTCGACGTGCTCGACACTTTCGCCGATGGCTTCTCAGTCAAGTGGCCCAACGACATCTACCGGCACGACAGCAAAATCTCGGGCACCCTCATCGAGAACGCCCTGCAAGGCTCGCGCATTCTCCACTCCATCATCGGCATAGGACTCAACGTCAACCAAAGCCACTTCAGTAGCGACGCCCCCAATCCCATCTCCCTCTGCCACATCATCGGGCGCGAGACACCCCTCGAGCCGCTGCTGCGCGCCATCGGCACCGCCATCGAGAAGCGCCTCGCCCCTCTCGATGCCGTCCACCCCGACGAAGCCGTCCTCGCCGCCCTCCACCGCGACTACTTCGCCCGCCTCTACCGCGCCGACGGCCGCCCGCACCCCTTCTCCCTCCCCGACGGCACCCGCTTCCTCGCCGTCATCACCGACGTGCGCCCCGATGGCCGCCTAATCCTCACCGACGCCGGCACCCGCATCGCCACGCCCTTCTATTTCAAAGAAGTTGCCTTCGCCTCCATCCCCGCTTCCCGCCCCTGACCCTGCCCAATTGAACTCTACAGCCTTCCGGGACTTAAGCACTCCCTGCCCCCATAGTCAACTTTTCCGGGCAACCACAAATCAAACACTGA
>CAMHGU010000014.1 GCA_946184715.1 uncultured bacterium
CGAATTTCAGCTCCTCATCGACTATGCCGAGACGGCGCTCGTGGATAACGGCTCTGTCAATATCAAACTCGAAGGCTCTTGGTACTTCGGCAACGACGGCCGCTTCGGCGCCTTCGCCGGCATCGGTGCAAGCGCGGGCAATCTCAAGCAGCACGACCCCACTTGGCACTTCATCTTCGATGTGGGTCTTGCCTACCGCTTCTTCTGACACCTTTGATCGCAATTTATTCAATAACCATATAAATCACATTAACTATGCGAAAATCAATCATTTACCGATTGGCGCTGCTTGTGGCGGTGATGCTGCCGCTCGCGCTCGCCTCGTGCAAAAAAGACGATCCTAACCCCGACAACGGCACGCCCGTGAAGCCCTCCACCGAGATCTCCGACCCCGAGGGTACCATCACGCTCTCGATGCGCAATGCCGATAGCGGCAAGACCTACCTCGACAATCAGTTCTACATCGACAATGAGAACTTCACCGGCGGCTACTTCGTAAGCCTCGGTGAGGTGAAGGGCCTCGGCAACGTCTCGACCATTCCTCTCAAAGGGTGGAGCTCGCAGGTAGCCGTCATCCCGGGCAACGGTTATGTGGCTTACAATCCATCAAATTCAACCTTCTACCGTATCTATGTGGTGCAGGAGATTGTGAGCACTACTGGAGGCATTATCGGTGCTGAAATTAAATATCAAAAAGCGTTTAAGGGTTCTGACGACACTTTGAGTTTGCTTACTACAATAGCGTCTATCTCGAGTTTTGGTGAGAGTAGTGAGGTGTTGTTCTCCAATACTAACCTTGTGCCGTTTACAGCTACCTCTACAGAAGCTTGGTGCCACGTAGAAACCTGCTCCAGCTACGACTACTCGTTCATCACCAACGGCGTCTCGATCTCGTGCGACGAGAACCTCGACACGCAGCCCCGCTCGGCCACCGTCACCCTCACCACCGGCTACGGCAAGACGGCCACCATCGCCGTCACCCAAAGCGGCTCAGCCCCATTCGTTAGTGTTAATATCGACAATTTACAAAGCTTACCATTTGCCGGTGGAACAGTTGATGTCAATTTCGGCACTAATATGGACGCTAATTCATTTATCGTAAGCGGCGCACCGGATTGGCTTACTGCCGAAGTAAATGTAGTAAATATAACTTCACGAGTGCGCTATATTGGCAAGCGAGCTGTTACAAAACAAACAGCCACACAGTATGGCTACATCCGCCTAACTGCTCAGCCTAATACTGGAGATGAGCGAACTGCATCCATTTCTATAAAATCGAAAGATGGAAAAGCCACTGATAACTTCTCAATCAATCAAGATGGTGCTTGGCTTGTAGCAGCGCAAATGAGTGATGAATATTATATTAAATATGATCCTTCTACGATAACAATTAAGATTCGGTCAAATCTTGATTATGAGGACTTAAACATATCCTCTTCTGATTGGATAAAGATTAATTTATCTGATAGGGAATACTATACTGGAGACTTAGACGCTATGCATAGGGGACCTTTCTATGAACTGACTTTGCGATTGTCGGTAGAAGAAAATGCTGAAGCTATCAATCGCACGGGATTCGTGAAAATACAGGCTGGTTCTATTATATTAGGTACTATGATAGTACAAATTGACGAGATACCTGAACTCGATCCGCAATATTGGCAGTACATCTACATCATCGGCCAGCCCCAGGGCTGGGACATCAACAGCGATGCCCTCAGCATCGTGGACCGCACGGGTAAAGGTATCTACACCGGCACCATCACCCTCGCCAACGGCACCGAGAACTACTTCCGCTTCTACACCGCCCTCGGCGACTGGGAATCGAACTCCATTGGTTACCAAGAGCCCGATGTAGGCACCGACATCACCGGCCTCTTCGTCGACGGCGTATATGAAGGCGCTGCAGTGGAAGGCAAGGGTAGCTGGGGCATCACTACCGATGGCACCTATGGCATAGAGTTTGACTTGCATCAGATGACTGTAAAGTTCACACGCCAATAGTTCGGCAGAAGGATGGCTTTCGTCAAGAGGCAGTGCGCCATCCATCGTTTTGATTTCTAATGGATTAGATTGGTTAAGCGCTTAATTCATTGACAACTAAGTCATTAGAAAGGAGGGTAGGGGTGCCGGTGTGCGCTGAACCGGCACCGTCCGCCCGCGTTAGTGCTTGATTGCGGCGATGGCAACGTTCGGGTCGCGCTCTTTTATTCTCCGCAGTACTCCATAATAAAGTGAGCATCAGCGATTTATCGCCGTCAATCAAGCGAGGCCGCCTGCAAGAGGGCGGCCTTTTTCTCCCTCCGTCACCCGCGTTTGATCTCTACGGACTATCAAATCGTAGAGCGGCAAACGGGAATCTCTACGGACTATTAGGACTAAAGGACTTTCAAATTGCAATACGCGTCAGCAGTCCTATAGTCCTAAAAGTCCGTAGAGCTTCACATCGTTGCGCCCGGCAAATTGGAATCTCTACGTACTATTTGGGCTAAAGGACTTTCGCATAGTAACACACGACAGTAGCCCCATAGTTCTTTAAGTCCGTAGAGCATAATAGGAGCGAATGTCATATCTGAGCGACTACGAGTAGAAGTGGGCCAGGTCGAAGACCTGCCGATGTCGTTAACACATTGTGCGGGGCATGCCGAAGGTATGTCTCGCACTGTGTAATCGGCGCGACCAAGAGACGGGCACGTCGAAGATGTGCCGATGCGGTTGAACTACGCACCGTAGCTGATAGGCGGCTTAATATAAGAAGAGTGCTGAACATCTCTGCGAATTAAGACTATTCGGAGGCAATCTCAAATTACATATATATTATTTAACATAATATAAATTATGCCCCGAAAGTGTATTTTCCGGAGCTATTCGCACCTTTTCCCTAATTACCAAAACGAATAGGTATAGCCTCTTACCAATTTATGCCAATCTGAAGATGACTTCAACCACAGATTTTCGCAAATTTACACAGATTCTATAGTGATTTTCGTCAAAACCTCTCGTCCAAAATCAATGCTCTATTCCATGATAATCAGGGTCTAACTACAGATTTTCACAAATTTACACCGATTCTATAGCGTTTTATCGGCAAAACCACTCGTCGCAAAGACAATCTTCCATTGTTAGTTAGAAACCACATCGGCCCAATTTCTATGTGCCGGCCGGCGTGACAGCTAATCCGTGGTAATCTGTGTAAATCCGTGGTTTACTTCGGTAAGCACTCGCTATCTCGTCAATATCAGCCCTTTAGTCCCTTAAGTCAGTAGATCTTACACACCACGCTCGCCGGCTATTATTGCAATGCTTTATTAATCAGCGCGTTCCGATGTCGATTTTGAAAAGCTTGCGGTTTGTAGTAATTTTGTGGTGGAATAACGCTAAAGCGGTGGCCGGCTATCGGCTATCACACTATTAATGCAATAGTTTAAGATTCATTATATAATATATTATAAATAAGGTGTTTACGTATGACTGAAAGAGAAAAGATGCTCGCCGGTATGGAATATGACGCCAACGATCCGGAGCTGCTTGCCAAACTCGTGGTAACGCGCAAGGCATTGCAGAAGTTCAACGCCCTACCCGCCGACGACCTGGCCGGAATGCGCGCCATCCTGAAAGGTCTATTAGGGCGCATTGCCGACGACGAAATCGCTATTAACCAGCCGTTTAGGTGTGATTACGGCAGCCAAATCAGCATAGGCCGCCGCTTCTTCGCCAATTTCAACCTCGTAATTCTCGACGAAGCTACCGTGGCTATCGGCGACGACTGTTTCATAGGCCCCAACGTGAGCATCTACACCGCCTGCCATAGCGTTGACCCGCAGCAGCGCAACACCCGCCGCGAGTGGGCCGAGCCTGTGACCATAGGCGATAACGTGTGGATAGGCGGTAGCGTCACCATATTGCCGGGCGTCACCATAGGCGACAACACCACCATCGGTGCCGGCTCGGTGGTGACGCGCGACATCCCCGCCAACAGTGTGGCTGTGGGCAACCCCTGCAAGGTAATCCGAACGATATGAGCCGACAATGCGCACTGTCGCTACAAGAATCGAGCTGCGCGCGAGAAATACTTAAAAATATTTTAAAATAATTTTTAATTCATTTTATAGATATTTCTGCGGCGCAAGCCGCATCCCTGTGGCAGACTATGCCGTCCACGTGAATAGTTGAAGAACATGCTACGGCATCGTTGTTCCATAGTATAATACAACTGTAGAAACCCTTTTATAAATAATTATGGACCGACTTCCCGACGACCCCTTTATGCTCTATTCGGCAGTGAATATGCTGCTGCGCGACCGCTATGCCACGCTCGATGAGCTTTGCGATGACCTGCATCTCGACCGCGCGCAGCTCGAAGCCAAACTCGCCGCCGCCGGCTTTGAATATTCGGCCGAGAACAATAGGTTTTGGTAATGGCACGGTTTTTCCGTAAATTTGCAATGCTATGGGATTAGTGTACCGACTTCGTGATATGTTTGCCGCCGACTTCCAGCAGGTGCGCGACTGGCCTATCGAGGCCGAATTGCCCATTATGGGGCTGCGCATGCCCGCCGAGTGGGAGCCGCAGGCCGGCGTGATGATGGCGTGGCCTCACGCCGCCACCGATTGGGCGCCGATACTCGCCGAGGCGCAGCGCTGCTGGGTGGAGATTGCCGAGGCAATAGTGGCGAGCGAATATCTGATATGCATAGCCCCCGATACCGCGGAGCCGCGCGCCGCCCTATCCCACCTGCCGCAGGAGCGTATCATCTACGTAGCGTTGCCCACCAACGACACCTGGGCTCGCGATTTCGGCCCTATATGCCTCACCTCCGAAGGCGCCAACATCGTGGCCGACTTCCGCTTCAACGGTTGGGGCGAGAAATTCGCCGCGCAGCTCGACAATGCGGTCACCGCCCGAATGGCACAACTCGGCATCTTCAACGCCACACGGCGCGACGACCTCCGCTTCGTGCTCGAAGGAGGCTCTATCGAGAGCGATGGCAAAGGCACGATAATGACCACCTCGCAGTGTCTTCTGGCACCGCATCGCAACCAGCCTATGACGCAAGCCGAGATAGAGCTGGCGCTCATCGACGGGCTCGGCGCGCAGCGGGTGCTATGGCTCAACCACGGCGCCATCGCCGGCGACGACACCGATGGACATATCGATACCCTCGCCCGCTTTGCCGATGAGCAAACCATCCTTTACGCCTACGACGAAGGCAATGAGGAATTGAGGCAGATGGAACGCCAGCTCCAAGCGCTGCACACCCCTAAAGGCAATCCTTACCGCCTCATCGCCCTACCCCAGCCCTCACCGCTCACCGACGAGGATGGACAACCGATGCCCGCCACCTACGCTAATTTCCTCATAATCAATGGCCGAGTGCTGGTGCCCACCTACGGACAGCCCGACGCCGACGCCGAGGCTTGCCGTCGCATCGCCGAGGCAATGCCCGACCGCGAGATTGTGGGCATCGACTGCCGCCCACTGATATGGCAGCACGGCTCGCTTCATTGTATGACGATGCAGCTGCCTCGGGGATTTATCAACTCTGACAAACTCTCTCATTGACAATATGTTACCGATAGGAATTATCCAGCAAGCCAATACGCCCGACGTAGCCGACAACCGCGCGCGGCTCATCGACAAGATACGCGCTCTCGCCACCAGAGGCGCCAAGCTCATAGTGCTGCAAGAGTTGCACGACTCGCTCTACTTCTGCCAGACTGAAGACGTAGGCAATTTCGACCTTGCCGAGGCTATCCCCGGCGTAGCTACCGAAGCCTATGCGGCCGTAGCCCGCGAGTGTGGCGTGGTGCTGGTCACCTCGATGTTTGAGCGCCGCGCCGTCGGTCTTTACCACAACACGGCGGTGGTGTTCGACGCCGACGGCACCGTAGCCGGCCGTTACCGCAAGATGCATATCCCCGACGACCCGGCCTACTACGAGAAGTTCTACTTCACGCCCGGCGACCTGGGCTTCAAGCCCATTGACACGGCAGTGGGCCGACTGGGCGTGCTCGTGTGCTGGGATCAGTGGTATCCCGAGGCCGCGCGGCTTATGGCGCTGCAAGGCGCGGAGTTGCTGATTTACCCCACGGCTATCGGCTGGGAAAGCAGCGACACTGCCGAGGAGCAGGCGCGGCAGCGCGAGGCGTGGCTGACGGTGCAGCGCGGCCATGCCGTGGCCAATGGCGTTCCCGTGGTAGCCGTCAACCGCGTAGGGTTTGAACCCGACCCATCGGGAGCCACCGGCGGCATCCGATTCTGGGGCAGCAGCTTTGTGGCCGGGCCCCAAGGCGAGATGCTCTGGCAAGCGCCATCCGACGCCGAAGCCGCTGAGATTGTTGACGTTGACTTGGAACGCAGCGAACAGGTAAGACGCTGGTGGCCGTTCCTGCGCGACCGCCGCATCGATGCCTACTCCCCTATCCTATCGCGCTTTATCGACCGTCTATGAGCGAGATATTGGCGCCGAAGATGCGAGCCGTGAAGCAGCAATTTTTTTCGCTGCGCAACGGCGTAGTGGCCGATGCCCTCCGAAAGGCGGGCGATAGCCATCAAGTAATATTTGGACTTAACTTGCCGCAAATCAAGGAGATAGCACACAGCATCGGTGCCGATACCGAGCTTGCCAGAGAGCTATGGGCCGACGTGAAAGTGCGTGAGAGCCAGATGCTTGCGCCTTACCTGTGGGAGACGGCCGAAATCGGGCAAGAGCAGGCTATAGCGATGCTTCACGCTGTGGCCGACCGCGAAATCGCCGACGTGCTGTGCCTGGCGTTGCTTCGCCGCATTGAGAAGGCTGAGGCTGTGGCCATTACACTGCTGCAACAATCGCAAGGCAATGAGATGACACTTTACATAGGGCTGCGACTCGCGTTGAATCTGTTAGCCATCGGACGAATCTCGAAAACATCCCCGGCTATTGGCGCTGCAATGGCTCTTGATGCGGCGAAGTTAGCTCCCGCGCTCCGTCAGGTGCTGATGCAAATATCAGAAGAGGTAGTGGACAGCGACGCTTAGCCGGCCGAGGGTGTGCCCGAGGCTTTATGCCGGTCGCGTATCTGGTCGTAGATGCCGGCAAATACCACACCGATAAATACCAGCGCGATACCGATGCCGCCTATCAGCGAGATACTCTCATTGAGGAAGATGGCGCAGGCGATAAGCGTGACTATGGGCTGAAGGTAAATCCAATTTGACGACACGATAGGCCCCCACTCTTCCACCATCTTGTTCCAGATAAGATAGCAGCACATCGACATCACAATGCTGAGCAGCAGCAGGTTGAACCACACCCAGGGGTCGGAGAAGATTTCGGCGGTGAGGTGGTTATCGAAGGTGAACGCCAAGGGAAGCGAGGTGATGATGCCGTAGAAGAACACCTTGCGGGTAAGGGTCATAATGTCGTAATGGTCATTGACACGGCGCAGCAGCAGTGAATATATGGCCCAGGCCGCAGCGGCCGCCAGAGCGAGAATGTCGCCAAGCGGATTGATTTCGACCGCGTGGGAGCTATTGAACATCACGAACCCCACGCCTATGAAAGCTATGACCGAGCCTATGACAACGCCCCGAGTGATCTTCTCTTCGGGGAAGAAGATGCGGGCGATGAGAGCGGTGAGTAGCGGCGCCGTGCTCACGAGCAGCCCCACATTGTTGGTATTGGTGAGCGTCAAGGCTATGTTTTCGCCTATGAAATACACCGAGCCGCCGAAGAGGCCGCACAGGAAAAAGATGACCTCATCGCGCCAGGAACGAACACCGAAGGTGCGCCACGTGAAGGCGAGCAGGCACACGTAAGCGATGATAAAGCGGATAATATAGATTTCGGAGGGGTTGAGCCCCGCAATAAGCAGGTATTTGGTAGAGATAAGCGAGCTGCCCCACATGATAATCATAAATGAGGCGAGCAGATATAGGGTTATGCCTTTGCGATTGTTTGACATCGGTATCTGATTAAGGTAAGGGCCGGCGCTACGATGCGCGAGCCAAAAGCAGTGCAAATATAGCTAAAAAATCCGAGAATCGGGGCGCCTCCGCTCGGGGAACTACGAATAATTAGCTGCCATCAACGATGGCTGCCATCACCAGCGATGGGAGATAATGCGGGGCGACACGGTGAGGGAGATCCAACCCCAGTAGAGGCGGCGGTCGCCCATGGCTCGCTTAAGCTTCTCCATAGTTTCGGTACCATGCATATAGGAGAATCCGGCAGTGAGGTTTAAGATGGAGGAGATTTCGTATTGAGCCGCAAGCTCTATCTCATAGCCCAGCGAGGGCTTGAGTTTGTCGATATTGGCCGCGGTGGCAAGGTAATGAATCTCAGCTCCAAGCGACAGCTTCGGAATGGGTTTGTAGCCGGCGCCTACGAAGACATTCTGAAGACCCGGGGTGAAACCGTTGTAGTAGGTTGAGAGGTAGAAGAAGTCCATAGCCCCGTAGAATTTATGATGCGAGCCATATACGGTGTTGAAGCCGCGTATTACGCTGTGCCTTGTAAGACCGAGACCTCCACCTGATGGCACGGCGAAGTACCGGTCGCCGCTGATGTAGTCGTAGCCTATGGTGGTGGCCCACTGCGATGTGGGATGGAAGGTGGCTTTGAGGGCGAAGAGCCAAGCGCGGATAGGAATTTTATTCTCATTCTTGCCGAACTGATGATAGGCCGAGCCTTCGAATTTCCAGCGGTCGGGCTGATAGGTGACATAGGTGCCGAGGATCTGCTGGTGCTCAGTGTGGCCCTCTTTTGGGGTGTCGCCGCCTTGCATCCCTACGTTCATAAACAGGAGCGAAGCGCTGAGCGGGAAGGTGGACACGTCGTAGTGGTACCAGAGGTCAATCATCGATTTATAGGGCTGAGAGCCATTCACATAGTAAGAGCCGCCCTCAATGACGTTGGAGGAGTTCTGATTGAAGGCAAGGATGGCGTGAACTTTGTGGTTGTAGCCCTCGTAGCCGAGACGAATCACGTCGTGCGACTTGGCAGCCATAGCCCAGTCGTTAGGGCCGATGATGCGCTCGTCGTCGTAGGCGAGCGCTTGGCGCCCCACTTGCAGGAAGCCGCCGAATCGGGCTGTGAGCTTTGCCCAGGCTTCGTAGAGGCTGAGCTGGTTGGAGCTGGTTTCTCCCCATACCGCCATATTTTGCAGAACTACACTCGCTTGTATTCCGGGGCGCTCGTAGCCGATGGCGATACGCGCTTTGCCGGTGAGAAAATTGGCCGCTTTGCGAGTAATGGTTTCCACCTCTTGGCCGTCCTCGGTATAGGTGGTCGAGGAGTGAAGGCCGCCGTGACGGGTCTCGCCGTGGGCAAGGACACTGATATCCACATTCACGAGGTTGAGCTTGGCCTTGGCGATGGTGTCGGGCTGCTGAGCGGCGATGGAATCGGGCTGCTGCGCCGAGGCAGTGGCTGCCATTGCCACGAAGAGCGATGCTATGAGGGCTTTAACTTTCATATACGTGATTTTTTACACTGACAAATATAGTAAATATTCAGCAAATGGCGCAATGAAGTGGAAAGGTTATGTCGTGGCGTTGGGAATATAATGTAAATTGCTGAAAATGAGGAGCGCGGCCTGCAGCCTGCAGGTCGCGCTCTATGATGGTAGGATTATGAACGCGGATTAGATCCAGAGCACGTAGGCGAAGTCCTGACGGTGCGGGAGGTCTTTGTTCTTGGGGAACACGCGGTAAGCGTAGCGGAAGGCGCCGGCGTTGCGGATGGTGTCGGTGAGCGAATAGGTCACGATGTCGCCATCTTCAGCCACCTTCTTGAGCTCTTCCACGCGGTTGAACTTCATCTCGCCGTTGTCGTTGCGATAGGTGACGAGTTCCACGCCGAGGTCGTTGACGAGGCCGGCGGTGTCGAGCTTGACTTCACCGGTGAGGGTCATACCATTGGTAGCGGTCTTGGAGTTGAGCTCGTTGCGGCTGATGCTGATGACCTTGATTTCGTCCCACTTCTCGGCCACCTTCTGCTTCCAGGCGGCAATCTCCTTAGCCTTGGCGAAGTCCTTGGCCACGAGCTTGGCGTTGCGCTTGCTTTCGGGCTTGTAGAAGCGGTCGATGTAGTCGTTGAGCATACGCGTCATAGTGTAGTTGGGCGCGATATGGGCTATGGAGTTCTTGATGTACTGAATCCACTCGGGTGAGTAACCCTTGGAGTTCTTGGCGAAGTAGAGAGGAATAATCTCGTTCTCAAGGGTTGAGTAGATCGTGGCAGCGTCGAGCTGGTCTTGCTGCGACTGGTCGGTGTAGGTACGCTTGTCGGTAAGCGCCCAGCCGGCGCCTTCGCGGTAGCCTTCGTACCACCATCCGTCGAGGACGGAGAAGTTGAGTGTACCGTTCATCTCGGCCTTTTCGCCCGAGGTACCCGATGCTTCGAGCGGGCGCGTGGGGGTGTTGAGCCAAATATCGACACCGGTGACGAGGCGCTTGGCCACAATCATATCGTAGTTTTCAAGGAATATAATCTTGCCGAGGAATTGCGGCATACGCGATACCTCGATGATGCGCTTGATGAGGCCCTGGCCTGCGCCATCGGCGGGGTGTGCCTTGCCGGCGAAGATGAATTGCACGGGGAACTGCTCGTTGTTGACAATCTTGGCCAGGCGGTCGAGGTCGGTGAAGAGCAGGTGGGCGCGCTTATAGGTGGCGAAGCGGCGAGCGAAGCCTATGATGAGGGCGTTGGGGTTGATGCGCTCCATAATGGAGATGATACGCGACGGGTCGCCCTGGTCGCGGAGCCACTTGGCGGTGAACTCTTTGCGCACGTAGTTGATGAGCTTGTTCTTGAGGGTGGTACGCTTTTCCCAAATCTCTTCGTCGCTGACTTTGAGGATGGGAGCCCACGATGCCTCCTTGTCCTGGTTTTGCCAGAAGTCGGGGGCGAACTTCTTCTCGTAGAGCTCTTTCCACTCTGAAGCGGCCCAGGTGGGCATGTGGACACCATTGGTGACGTAACCCACGTGAGATTCTTCAGCATCGTAGCCTTTCCATACGCCCTTGAACATACGCTTCGACACTTCGCCGTGGAGCCAGCTTACGCCGTTGGCTTCCTGGCAGGTGTTGAGAGCGAATACGCTCATAGAGAAGCGCTCGTTGGTGTCGGGGTTCTCGCGGCCCATGTTGATAAGGTCGTTCCAGGTGATGCCGAGGCGCTGGGGGAACTCGCCCATATATTTACCGAAGAGGCCTTCGTCGAAGTAGTCGTGGCCGGCGGGCACAGGGGTATGGACGGTGTAGAGCGACGACGAGCGGACGATTTCGAGAGCTACGTTGAAGTCGAGGCCGTCTTCCTCTACATAGTCAACGAGACGCTGGAGGTTGAGCAGCGCGGCGTGGCCCTCGTTGCAGTGGTAGAGCTGGCTGTGGATGCCAAGCTTCTTGAGCATCAGGATACCGCCAATACCGAGCATATACTCTTGCTTGATGCGGTTTTCCCAGTCGCCACCATAGAGCTGGTGGGTAATCTGACGGTCAAATTCCGAGTTACGGTCGATATCGGTATCGAGCAGGTAGAGGTTCATACGCCCTACGTTGACTTTCCAGATGCGGGCATAGACGATGCGGCCCGGATAAGGCACTTCCACGAGCATCGGCTCGTCGTTGTCGTCGAATACGGGCTCTACGGGAATCTGGTTGAAGTTTTGAGGCTCGTAGTTGGCAATCTGCTGTCCGTCGATGGAGAGCGATTGGGTGAAATACCCGTAGCGATATAGGAAACCTACGGCGGTCATAGGATAGCGATAGTCGCTGGCTTCTTTGATATAGTCGCCGGCGAGGATACCGAGACCACCGGAGTAAATCTTCAGTGCGTTGCCGATACCATATTCCATGCTGAAATAGGAAACGGAAGGGAGATCGTCGCGCAGAGGCACTTTCATGTACTCCTCGAAGGCCGTGCATACAGTGTCCATACGCTTGAGGAAGCCTTTGTCGGCGAGGAGCTCTTTGTAGCGCTCATATCCTATCTGCTGGAGCAGAAGGACGGGGTTTTCGCCCGAAGCGCGCCACAGTTCCACATCCATTTCGCGGAAAAGAGCTTTGGCCGGGCTGTTCCATACCCACCAGAGGTTACGTGACAATGTTTCAAGTCGTTTGAGCTCTTTGGGGAGCTCAGAGCTGACAGTTAAGTCGCGCCAAGAGGGCGAGTTTGTCTTACTGGCTTGTAACTTCATAAGGAATTATTAATATAGGTTATTGAATTTTATAAAGGGAATATATCAGCGCCTGCGTTGAGCCGCTTCGAGGGCTATTGCGTAGGCATTTTGATAATGCGATATGAACTGCGACCACGCGGCTCTCTCGGCGGTGTCGAGCGATGAGGCCCGAGCGCGGAGAATCTGGTCTTGGCTGAGGTCGGCGAGGTAATTGATGCATCGGGCGAGGTCGTCAACCACGTGGGAGTAGTTGGAGTCGCTACGCTGGAGCACCTTGACGCCGGTGGAGATAAGGTCGTTGACGGCGGTGTCGAGCACCCACTGTCCGAAGCCGGAGAGCGATGTGGTGATTGTCGGCACGCCGAAGGCGATGCTTTCAAGGGGGGTATAGCCCCACGGCTCATAATATGACGGGAACGCCGACGCGTCGAATCCCGGCAGCAGATTGTAGTAGCTGAGGTTGAAGATGCCGTCGTCGCCGTTAAGATAACAGGGAGTGTAGATGATGTGGACGTTCTCGTGGAGAGCGTTGTGCATTCCGAGGTAGTTGAGCTTGCCGTAGATGGCATCGCTGTCGTAGTTGTGAAGGCCGTGGGTCATACACTCGTTGGGGAGGCGATGACAGCCTTTGAGCTTCAGCTCATGCTGGAGGTCGGCTCTCGGCCCGTTGCACCAGCCGGGCACCATAATGAACGCCACCACTTTGCGCTGCTTGCCGGCTCGGTCGGTGCGGAGCTTGTTGATAGCATCGATAAAGAGGTCGATGCCTTTGTTGCGGAATTCGTGACGCCCGGAGGTGAGCACGAGGAATGAGTCGGCCGCAAGGCGCTCACCGATGAGATGCGAAGCCACATCGAGCAGCCGCTCGCGGGCTACGGCGCGGGCCTCATCGTATTTCTTGCCTGTGGGCACAAAGCTGGCTTCGAAGCCGTTGGGGGTGACAACGTCGGGGACGCGATTGAGGAGCTGGCCGCTCTCGATGCCGGTGACTTTGCTGACGGTGGTGAAGCAGTCGGCGCGGTTGGCCGCGGTCTTCTCGAGGGAGTGTTTCGACTGCATATTCAACTCGAAAGCCATCTGGTCGCCGTTGTAGCCGGGGAGATAGTCGTAGAGAGGCTTGCCGTTGCCGCATATACTTCGCCCCATGCAGGTGGCGTGGGCCGTAAACACGGTGCCGGCTTGCGGCAGATGGGCTTTAGTGTAGAGAAGACCCATACCGGTGGTCCACTC
This sequence comes from uncultured bacterium, assembly GCA_946184715.1. Taxonomy (GTDB): domain Bacteria; phylum Bacteroidota; class Bacteroidia; order Bacteroidales; family Muribaculaceae; genus CAMHGU01. The sequence continues at coordinate 13,393 of CAMHGU010000014.1, forward strand.
GTCGAAATGTGCTATGGAGCTGACTTTCTGACCGTTCTGCTCCATCCATTTCACGATGCTCTCCACCACTTTGGCGGCAGCTACGGAGAACATACATGCCTCATCGTAATCGCCATAGGCGTGAAGCGAATCCACGCCGAAACGTTCCCACACTTCGCCGTATATGGCATCTTTGCGCTTGAAAAGCGGAGCGAAATCAACTAATATCACACGAGGCTTGCCCGGAATGTCCCAGCGCCCTACTCTCACCTTGAACTCGAGCTTGCAGGCAGCTTCTTTCTGCCACTGGCGCAAGGCTGTGGGGGTGGGAACGAAATCGGGGGAAGGATTCTCGGCTGTCCACACATCCGGACCTATAAATATCACGTTGTCGCCATAGAGCTTATGCAGAGTGCTGGCTTTGGTAGAGAGTACGGTGTAGATGCCGCCGACCTTGTTGCAAACTTCCCAACTGGTCTCGAACAGCATATTCACCTTTTCCTCATTGCGGGTCATAAAATCCACTATTTTTTATTCGGGTGCAAAGTTAGTTATTTTTTTTGTATTTGCCTATATATGGCATCTTCAATTACGGGGGCCTAAATAAATAAGGTGTAGAGAGCGCTACAGTCCACGAAGCGACAAGGCGATGCGACGGCGCTGGAGGTCGATGTCGATGACGCGTACCCGCACCTGCTGGTGCAGCTTGAGCACGTCAGAGGCCGAAGCTACGCGATGATCGGCGATCTCGCTTATGTGAATCAGCCCATTCTCGTGAATGCCGATATCGACAAAGGCGCCGAATTGCGTGATATTGGTCACTATGCCGTTGAGAATCATACCCTCGCGGAGGTCATCGATAGTGGTAATGGAGTCGTCGAAGCGCACCTCGGTGATTACATCGCGAGGGTCGCGGCCGGGCTTGTCGAGCTCCTCCATAATGTCGGTCAAGGTGGGCAACCCCACTGTGTCGGTCACATATCGCTCAAGGGCGATGCTCTGCCGGAGCTGCTTGTCGGCAATGAACTGCTCGACCTCTACGCCCGAATCGGTAGCCATCTGTTTCACAATAGAATAGGCTTCGGGGTGAACGGCGGTGTTGTCGAGCGGGTTGTCGCCGTCGGGGATACGCAAAAAGCCGGCGGCTTGCTCAAAGCTCTTAGCGCCCAGACGCGGCACTTCGAGCAAGGCTTGCCGATTGGCAAAAGAGCCATTGGCGGAGCGGTACTCTATGATGTTCTTGGCGAGTTGCGGGCCAAGGCCCGACACATAGGTGAGAAGCTGAGCCGAGGCGGTATTGACGTTGACGCCTACGGTGTTGACGCAGCTCTCGACGGTAAAGTCAAGGGCTTCTTGCAGGCGCCGCTGGTCCACATCGTGCTGGTATTGCCCCACCCCAATCGATTTGGGATCGATCTTTACCAGCTCGGCAAGCGGGTCGATAAGGCGGCGGCCTATGCTGACGGCACCTCTTACGGTCACATCCTTGTCGGGGAACTCCTCGCGCGCTATCGCCGAGGCTGAATATACCGAAGCCCCGTCTTCGCTCACTACGAATATGCCCACTTTGCGCTCGAAAGGCGTGGCCTTGACGAAGCGCTCGGTCTCACGCGAGGCGGTGCCGTTGCCTATGGCTATGGCATCGATGGCATAGGTATCGACCATCGATTGCACCTTGTGGCGAGCGAGGGCGATGTCGTTGCGCGGGGGCGTAGGGAATATGGCGTCGTGGTGAAGCAGCTTTCCGTTCTGGTCAAGGCATACCACCTTGCAGCCTGTGCGATAGCCCGGATCAATGCCCATCACCCGCTTATGCCCCAATGGCGGCGCGAAAAGAAGTTGGCGCAGATTGTCGGCAAAGGTGGCGATAGCGGCAGTGTCGGCCTTCTCTTTAAGCTCGGCGGCTATCTCGTTCTCAATAGAGGGGGCGAGCAGTCGCTTATAGCTATCGGTGACTGCCGCGGTGACGAGCTTGATGGCTTCGTTGCGGCCGCGCTTGATTACGATGCGCTCGATTCCGGCTATAGCCTCATTGCTATCAACGCCGATAGCCACTTTGAGCACGCCTTCGGCCTCGCCACGCCTGATAGCCAAATACTGATGCGACGACACCCGGCGTGCCGGCTGGCTGAAGCGGAAGTAGTTGGCGTACTTGTCGCCCTCCTCCTCTTTGCCTTTAATCACGGCGGCAGTGATTATGGCTCGGCGGCGATAGAGGTTGCGAAGAGTATTGCGCACACGCTCGTTTTCGCTTATCCACTCGGCGATGATGTCGGAAGCGCCGGCAATGGCGGCCTCGGCATCGGGCACATCGTCGTTGATGAATGAGGCGGCGCGATGCGCGATGTCGCCATCGTGCTGACTCATTATAATCTTGGCCAGCGGCTCAAGGCCACGCTGGCGCGCCACTTCGGCACGGGTGCGGCGCTTGGGCTTGAACGGCAGGTAGATATCTTCGAGAGTGGTGGGGTCCCAGCACTCTTCGATGCGCTCAAGCAGCTCGGGGGTGAGCTTATCTTGCTCTTTGATAGCGCGCAACACCGTCACTTTGCGATGCTCAAGCTCCTCGAGTTGCTCATAGGCGAGCTTGATGTCTTGTATTTCCACTTCGTTCATTCCGCCGGTCATCTCTTTGCGGTAGCGGCTGATAAATGGCACTGTGGAGCCGTCATCGAGCATTGTGACGACGTTTTCCACGCGTTTGGCGTCGAGCCCGAGCCGTTGGGCTATGATTTCGATTATTGTCATTACTTCTTGCGTAAGGTAAGGATTGTCACTTCAGGGCGTGCGGCGAATAATCGTGCCGGGAACCCAACGCAGCCCACTCCTATATTGACGTAGAGCCGCTGCTCGCCGTGCTCGTACATTCCGCCCCACTCTTTATAGCGCCACGCTGAAGGCGAGAACTGATGCCCAAAGAGGTCAACCTCAATTTGCATAGCGTGGGTGTGGCCTGCCAGGGAGAGGTCGATATTAGTGGCATCGGTCACCTCGGCTCGCCAGTGGGCCGGATTGTGGGTAAGGAGTATCTTGAAACAGGAGTCGGTAAGAGCCGGGTAGGCTTTGTACAGGTCGCCATAGGTGGGGAATGGCGGGTCGCCCCAGTTTTGCACACCGATGATGGCAATGGAGTCGTTGCCGCGTCGCAGAGCCACGTATTCATTATCAAGCATACGCCAGTGCATAGCTTTCTGGTTGTCGACGAAATGCTTGAAGTCGGCGGCTTTGGCTTCCGGGCTTGGCCAATTGCGATAGTCGCCATAGTCGTGGTTGCCGAGAATGGAGAGCACGCCGTCGGCCGCTTTGAGGCGCGATAGAGGCCGCACAAAGGGGTCGCTTTCATCTGATTGGCTATTGACGAGGTCGCCGGTGAATACTATCAAGTCGGGCTTGAGGTCGTTGATTTGTGTCACAAGCTTCGACACATAGGAGGTGTCGGTGCCGTAGGTGCCGAGATGCAGGTCGGAAATCTGCACTATGCGATAGCCGCTGAAAGCCGCGGGCAGCCGCGGCGACGACACCTCTGTGCTTACAATCTGTGTGTTATAGCGATTATAGAGCGCTCCGTGCCACATCGCTATCAACACACCGAAGGCCACAATCATGCCCGCAATCTGCGACCAGCGCAGGCTACCGCGCTTCCATAGTCGCGGCACGGCCGATAGCCCGTGAAAGATGCAGTAGAAATACTTCGGTATATATACCGAGAGGTAGGTGTAGAGCGTCCACATCAGGAACAATACCGATCCTGAGCGTGGCCCTATGATTAGCGCTATGATGAGTGCTGCCGATAGGAGCACCGACAGGAGCACGTGCCCCACTCTCACCCATTTGGCGCAGCGCGATGCTACAATTTTTCGATACAGAAATATGTCAATGACAATGTTGATGATTATCGCGATAATCATCGGTATCCAAAACATTCTCATAGGTTAATCGTGATTGGTTGAAGTAAAGATTTAATCGGCCGATGCGTTACGCTTGTTAATCACCGGATTAGCGTACATCTTAAGCATCATCTGATGCATAAACTCGCGCTCCTCGGCAGTGATGCCGTCCACGTCCACTTTATCGAGCTGCGCCTCGCAATAGGCTGTGAAGGCCTCCACGTCGGCTTGCGAATACTCCGAGGTGTACTCCGTGGTGTCGCAAAACTTATCGTAGGCTATCAGATTGCCGGGGAAGAGGCGATAATTGGCGTGAATGCCGCGGTCGATAATTTCGCAGGCCTTGGCATAGGCCACGGTCTTATCGTTGCGCTCGGCCACAGCGGCGAGCCGGTCGTTGATGCACCCGGCAAAATGGTAGTGGATGCGACCCTTAGGCTGCAGCAGGCCGGTTTCCATACTCAGCAGGTCGTCGTGCTGCGATTTCTTGAAATCGGGGTCGCGGCGCCGCAGCAGAAACTCGCGGCATTTCAGGTAATCATTGGGGTCAAATTCGTAACTGATGGCCACAGGGTTGATGTTCACTTGAGCCAGACGGTCGAGAATACTGCCGGTGCCATCGATAGTGAGCATCTTCACGAGGCTCTCTTGGGTGTTGTCGCTGCTGTCCTTGGCGCGCCCTTCACGCTGCGCTATCCACACCGAGTCGCCTATGTCGTTGATAGCGAAATGAATGTAGCGCGACAGCTGCACCGCGGCCTCGAAGGCCTGGCGCAGCGGCAGGTTGCGCTTCACCACCACGCTCTTGTTGAGACGTACCAGCGTATCAATCCACGGGAATATAAGCAGGTTGCTGCCGATGGCGATTTCCGATGTCGGGTGACCGTTGGTGAGCAACACATAGTTGAGCAACGCCGAGTCGAGCACTATATCGCGATGGTTCGACATATATACGTAAGGCACACCCGGTTCAAGGTTCTCAAAGCCGCTGGCGGTGATACCATCGCTTGTCTTCTGTAGAAGCATTGTGAGGAATGGAGCCATCACGCGCTGCTGAAATTCGTCTTTGCTTCGTATGCTGCAGAGCATCCGGCTGTAGTCGGGGTAATCCACATTGGGCATGACATAGCGCAGGGCATTCTCAAACCCCTCTTCGGCCACAAGTGTCTTCATCCGTGCCTGAAAGTCACTATCGGCTATCGGACAGATGTCGCTAAACTCATTTGCGAGTCGCTCGGTAATATGATTGTTGTCGCTCATCGGGTATCGTCATTAAGGATATGTTTGCCGGAGCAAACGATTCATTAGGCAAAAATAATGAAAATTTCGCTACGTAGGTAATATTTTAGCATTTGTTTAGATTTAGCCTGAGGTTGCGACCGGAGACCAAGGTACTTGATGCAAAAAACAGAGGCCATTCCCGAGCGGGAACGACCTCTTTCAGCGCGTAGCGGGATCGAGAATTGAACTCGAGACCTCCGGGTTATGAATCCGACGCTCTAACCTACTGAGCTATCCCGCCGCTTTTGCGAGTGCAAAGATAGCCACTTTTTCCAATTCGACAAAACAAAATGGCAGAAAACGCAAAAATTTCATTAATTTTGTAATCTCTAATAATAGATGTGTAATCAAAGGAGAATAAAAATCAGATATGAAGAGAATCATTGCGGCCCTTGTGGGCATTATAATAATGAGCGGTACGATGATGAGCACCGTCACTGTGGGCGAAATGCGATTTCATTGCGCCGACGACACCACTCGTATCAACGCCCTCCTCGGCGCCGGAGCCCAATCAGGCTTAGAGTCGCCGGGCAAGCTGATGAGCTTTTATGCCCACGAGCTTTTAGGCACGCCCTACGTGGGTCATACCCTTGAGGGCGAAACCGAGCAGCTTACCATCAACATTCACGAGCTTGACTGCACCACCTTTGTGGAGACACTCGTGGCACTGACAATCACCACCATCAACGGGCGGCGCTCCTGGCTCGACTACGCAGCCAACCTCGAGGCGATACGCTACCGCCGCGGCGTGATGGACGGCTACGGCTCACGCCTGCACTACATCAGCGACTGGATAGTGAACAATACGGCCCGCGGTCACGTACGCGAGATTACGGCCGACTTCCCCCGAGTAGTGTACCAGATTAAGACCCTCGACTATATGAGCCGCCACCGCGATTCCTACCCTGCCCTTGCCGACGATACCGTGCTTGAGCGCATCAAAGACATAGAAGGTGGCTATCGTTCCCACCGCTATCCCCTCATCAAGAAAGGCGACCTCCGCCAGCGCAATATGCGCACCGCCTTCACCGATGGCGACATAGTGTGCCTCGTCACCAAGACCGAAGGGCTCGACGTGTCGCATCTCGGAATCATTGAGAATGTGGATGGCGCGCCGCATCTGCTTCACGCCTCCTCGCTGGCCAAGAAGGTAATCATCGACCCGAACGACCTCGCCGATATGCTCCAAAACAGCCGCACCAATCAAGGCGTGCGCATAATCAGAGTAATCGAATGATGTCTACTAAGTGCCTTATCGGGCTGTAAAGTTGCTTATTTGCCCGATTTTTATTTCTTTTGCAGTCGCAAAGCATTCAAATGCAATTTTTGACACAATGAAAGTAATTACCACAGTCGAACAACTGAAACAAGAATTAGCGCCGCTGCGCCTTAGCGGCAAGAGTATAGGATTGGTGCCCACTATGGGCGCTCTCCACGAAGGACATATATCGCTGGTGACCCGTGCACGCCGTGAGAACGACGTGGTGGTGGTGAGCGACTTTGTCAATCCCACCCAATTCAACAACCCCACCGACCTCGCCACCTATCCCCACACCGAGGAGGCCGACCGCCTCAAGCTCGAAGAGGCTAAGGCCGACATTATGTTCCTCCCGTCGGTCGAAGAGATGTATCCCGAGCCCGATACCCGCGTATTCAACCTCGGCACCGTGGCCGAGGTGATGGAGGGCGAGAAGCGTCCGGGCCACTTCAACGGCGTGGCACAGGTGGTGAGCAAGCTCTTCGCTATGGTAGAGCCTACACGAGCCTATTTCGGCGAGAAAGACTTCCAGCAGATTGCCGTCATCCGCTCTATGGTAGAGCTTGAAGGCTTCAAGCTTGAGATAGTGGCCTGCCCCATAGTGCGTGAGGCCGACGGGCTCGCCAAGAGCAGCCGTAACGTGCGCCTGACTCCCGACCAGCGTGCCATCGCTCCCATAATCTATCGTGTGCTTCGAGCCAGCCTCGAATACGCCAAGAGCCACTCCGTGGCCGAAACCACTCAGTGGGTAGCCGACCGCATCAACGATTTCCCGTTTATGGATGTGGAGTATTACCAGATTGTAAATGGTGACACCCTGCTCCCCATCGAGAGCTGGGAGGAGACCAACCACATTGTGGGCTGCGTCACCGCCTATTGCGGCGATGTGCGGTTAATCGACAACATCGCTTATTGCAAGCCACAAAACGCCTGACTACGATGCTGATAGAGGTAATGAAATCAAAGATTCACCGCGTGACGGTGACCGAGGCTAACCTTAATTATATAGGCAGCATCACTATCGATGAAGAGCTTATGGACGCGGCCGGCATCGTCGCCAATGAGCGTGTGTATATTGTAAACAACAACAATGGAGAGCGCCTCGACACCTACGTCATCCCCGGGAAGCGCAATAGCGGAGTGATATGCCTTAACGGCGCCGCCGCCCGAAAAGTTCAGCCCGGCGACATTGTCATCATTATGGCCTACGCACAGATGACGCCCGAAGAAGCCCGCTCTTTCAAGCCCAGTGTCGTATTCCCCGACACAGCCACCAACCGTATAGTAAAATAAGAATCAACTGTAAGATATGTTTGAGAATCTAACCGAAAAACTTGAACGCTCGTTCAAGATCCTCAAAGGCGAAGGCAAAATCACTGAAATCAACGTAGCCTCTACGATGAAGGAGGTGCGCCGAGCGCTGCTCGATGCCGACGTCAGCTATAAAGTCGCCAAGCAATTCACCGAAACGGTAAAGGAGAAAGCCCTCGGACAAAACGTGCTCACCGCCGTGAAGCCCGGCCAGATGATGGTCAAGATTGTGCACGACGAGCTCGCACTGCTTATGGGCGGCGATGTAGCACCCCTCAACCTCAAAGGGAAGCCATCGGTAATCCTGATGTCGGGCTTGCAAGGTTCGGGTAAAACCACTTTCACGGCCAAGCTCGCCAAGAAGTTGAAGAGCGAGAAGGGGATGCGGCCGCTGCTCGTAGCCGGCGACGTGTATCGTCCGGCAGCTATCGACCAGCTTATCACCCTCGCCGAGCAGATCAATGTGCCCGTGTACAGCGAGCGCGACAACAAGAATCCCGTTGAGATTGCCCTCCACGGCATAGCTCAAGCCAAGGAGAACCACAACGACCTTGTGATAATCGACACGGCCGGCCGTCTTGCAGTCGATGAAGCGATGATGGACGAGATAGCCGCTATCAAGAAAGCTGTCGCACCTGATGAGATTCTCTTTGTGGTGGATGCTATGACGGGTCAGGACGCAGTCAACACGGCCAAGGAGTTTAACGACCGTCTTGACTTCGACGGCGTAGTGCTCACCAAGCTCGATGGCGACACCCGTGGCGGTGCCGCGCTCTCGATTCGCTCGGTGGTCAACAAGCCTATCAAATATGTGGGTATCGGCGAGAAGCTCGACGCCATCGACCAGTTCCGCCCGGCCGGTATGGCCGATCGCATTCTCGGCATGGGCGACGTGGTGGGCCTTGTGGAGCGTATTCAGAACGCTTACGACGAGGAGCAGGCCCGGAAGCTCGAGGAGAAGATGCGCAAGAACAAATTCGACTTCAACGACTTCATCACCCAAATCAACCAGATTAAGAAGATGGGCAACCTCAAGAGCTTGGCATCGATGATTCCGGGCGTGGGCAAAGCCATCAAAGATATCGACATCGACGACGACGCTTTCAAGGCCGTAGAAGCCATAATCGGCTCTATGACCCCCTACGAGCGCAGCAACCCCGATTCGCTCAACGGCAGCCGCCGCCAGCGCATCGCCAAGGGTAGCGGCACGAGCATCCAAGAGGTGAATCGCCTGCTCAAGCAATTCGAGCAGATGCGAAAAATGATGCACGCCGTCACCACCAACCCGATGAAGATGATGAAAGATATGCGTCGCAATAGGCGTTGACCTAAATAAATCGTAACGGCAATGACACTTATTGACGGCAAAGCTGTAGCGGCCGACATCAAGCGCGAGATAGCGCAGCAGGTGAGGGAGATGGTGAGCGAAGGTCACCGTCCGCCCCATCTGGCGGCTATTCTTGTGGGGCACGACGGCGGCAGCGAGACCTACGTCAGCCACAAGGTCAAGGCTTGCGACGAGTGCGGTTTCCGCTCCACCCTGCTCCGCTACGATGACGACATTGCCGAGGAGGAGTTGCTGCAAGCCGTAGAGCGGCTCAACACCGACCCCGATATCGACGGGTTCATAGTCCAACTTCCGCTGCCTGCCCATATTTCAGAGCAACGTATTATTGAGGCCATCAACTACCGAAAGGATGTGGATGGCTTTCACCCTATAAATGTGGGGCGTATGGCCGCCGGCCTGCCCTGCTT
>CAMHGU010000015.1 GCA_946184715.1 uncultured bacterium
AGAGCAGTCCAAAGCGAAATAACCACCCGGTCCTCACGCCGGATATAACCAACGAACGCCTCGCTACACGGTGGCAGCCTAAGCGCCCCGAGCCAGCGAGGCGGTCTCATTTGCGCCAATAAGGAGAATAACGTCATTAACCGGGAAATGGCGGTAGGAGGTCAGCGGGTGGCGGGAGCGCCCACGGAGGTGCCGTCGGGAGCGGCGGCGGGAGGAGCCGGGGAGATGAGGGGGATGTCGACTTGGTGGCGGAGTGGCGGAGTGTCGGGGTGCGTAAGGTCGTAGAGGCCGGCGCAGAAGCCGAAAGCGGCAAAGGCGATGAGGATGGAGCCGATGATGCGATTGACGAGCCAGAGGCTGCGCACGTTGAAGCGTGAGCTCATCTTGCTCACGGCCGTGGTGATGCCGAGCCACCAGAGCAATGCTCCGGCACCGATAGCGAGGAAGCCGGCCGCGGTGATAGCCCAGTGCTCCTGCACAATGTTGAAGCGGGCAAAGAGAGCGAGTATCAGGAAGATAATCAGCGGATTAGAGAACGTCAGGAGAAATCCGGTGGCGAAGTCGCGAGCGTAGCCCGGCGGCTTATCGTCGGCCCTGCGCAGGGCGCCCGCGGGGTTGCGCCTATAAATATAGAGTCCAAAGAAGAAGAGGGCCACACTTCCGAGAATCTCTATCCATATCTGATACCGAAGAATATAGTCGTTGACGAAAGCGAGACTAAGAGCCGTGAGCAGGCAGTAGATGCAATCAGAGAGGGCGGCGCCACAGCCGGTGTAGAATCCCGACCATCGGCCCTTGTTGAGCGTGCGCTGGATACACAACGCCCCTATCGGCCCCATCGGAGCTGATACCAGGATGCCAATGAGCACCCCGTGAAGCAGGGTCAAAAGCAGAGTGCCTATCACGGTGGCGAAATTACAAAGTACAAAGATAGCAAAAATCTCGGAAAGTAGCGACAAAATAGGCCGCGGGCGTTGCAGGAGAGCCATAAAATAGGTATATTTGCCCTGAATAAACTCTACCGCGATGCAAATCATAATCGACGACCGCTACAAAGCCCTGTGCCCGGCTATGGAGATAGGCTCCATCGAGTGCCGGATTGCCAATTGCCCCACGCCCGACGCGCTGTGGGCTGAGCTAACGGAGGCCTCGGCACAGCTGGCGTCGCGCTACGAGTTGCTCGCCATCAACCGCCGCCCGGCCATAGCGGCCACGCGGGCGCTCTACAAAGCCTTAGGCAAAGACCCGAACCGTTACCGCGGAGCGAGCGAGGCTCTGTGCCGCCGCATCATTCGCGGGCTGGGGCTTTACCGGCTGACGGCCGCTGTGGATCTAATCAACCTGCTCTCGGTAGTCACCGGCTATGCCATCAGCGGCATCGATGCCGACAAGGTGGCGGGCGACCGGCTGACGCTGAGCGTGGGCACCGCCGCCGATGAGTACTACGGCATAGGGCGCGGGCGGCTCAATGTGGAGGGGCTGCCGATGTATCGCGACGCCATAGGCGGCATTGCCACCCCCACGAGCGACGAGGAGCGGATAAAGATAGAGCTTGGCACCACCCATCTGCTCATCAACATCAACGCCTTCGCCCCCGAAGAGCCGATGGAGCAAGCCATAGCGCTCGCCGAGCGCCTGCTGCGCGACTACGCCTCGGCCACCGAAATCGAAATCAAAACTTACCGACCATGAAGATACTGAAGATTTTCCCCGACAATCCCAATGAGCGGCACATCGACTACGCGGTGGACTCGCTGCTCGACGGCAATGTGATCATCTACCCTACCGACACGCTCTACGCCTTCGGGTGTGACGCGCTTAACAACAGCGCCGTAGGCAAGATATGCGAGCTCAAGAAGCTGCGCACCGACAAAATCAGCCTGTCGATTATCTGTTCCGACATCGCACAGGCGGCCGAATATGCCCGCATCGACAACGACGCCTTTCGGCTGCTGAAAGAGAATCTGCCGGGGCCGTTCACATTCATTCTGCCCGCCTCCAATAAGCTGCCGAAGCTCTTCAAGGGACGCAAAGAGGTGGGAATACGTATCCCTGCCAACGAAGTGGCGCTTGCTGTGGTGCGCCGGCTGGGGCATCCCATAATGACCGCTTCCATTCCTATCGTCGATGAAGAGACCAGCACCGAGCCCGACTATATCGCGGCGCTCTATGAGAACTCCGTCGATCTCATCATCGACGCCGGCCGCGGCGGCATCGAGCCCTCGACAATAGTGGATTGCACCTCCGACACCCCTACCCTAATACGCCAAGGCAAAGGCGAAATCGACCTCGACATCTAACCTAAATAATACACTCAACTATGCGAACAAGAACAATACTCGCAGCCGCCGCACTCGTGGTCGTAACGGCGCTCGCCGGCTGCAATAGCAAAAGCGCCGGCGATGACACCGCTACGCCGGCAGCACCTACAGTGGAAGTGGCCGACAGCCTCTCGGGCGTGGCCACCGTGCTCGATTTCCAAGCCACCTGGTGCGGCCCGTGCCAACAGATGAAGCCCGTAATAGCTCAAGCCGAGAAGGAATGGGAAGGCAAGGTAAAATTTGAAGCCGTCGATGTTGACGAGAATCAAAGCCTCGCCATGCAATACGGCGTGCAGTCGATACCGTGCCTCGTGTATCTCAACGCGCAAGGTAAAGAGCTGGCGCGCACCGTAGGCTATATGGACTACGCCGAGCTCAACGCCAAGCTCCTCGAGCTATCCTACGCCGGCAAGTGAAGTAACAAAGCGCGCCACCCGGCCGAAAGCTGAGAGGCGCGCCCTATTCTATCGCTATACCGCGGCAGCTTAGCTGTTGCGGTATTCTTGTGGGGTAAGACCGGTGTAGGTCTTGAAGTAGCGATTGAAGGTGGTGGGGGTGACGAAGCCCAGAATTGAGGCAATCTTGGCCACGGAGTGCTCGGTGCCTTTAAGCTGGGTTTTGGCATCCATAATGATAAGGTTCATAATAATCTCCTGAGGTGTCATTCCGGTAGTCTTGCTGATGACGTTGCAGAAATGCGACAGGGTGAGGTTGACCTCGTGGGCGTAGAAGGAGATTTTATGCTCATCGCGGTAGTTCTCGAATGCCAGCTGGAGAAACTCCCCAACTATTTCGCTCTCGCGCGAAGATGGCGACGACGACTGATGCGCCATATTGAGCGACAAGGCGCTCGAGATGCTGTCGATGTAGAAATGCAGGATATCGCGGATAATCTCGGTGGAGAAGAGCGCGGTGTCCTCAAGCTCGCTGGCACGGGTGAGGAGCGAGAAGCTGTCGAGATAGATACGAGCCAGCTTATCCTCGACGTGAATCACCGGATTGATAAACGCCGGCATCAGGAGCTTCGACATACTCTTCCAGAAATTGACCGTGCGGAGAAACTTGGAGGAGAAAGCCACAAAGCTCACCTTCACGTCGTCGGCCACCTCGTGAATCTGGATAAAGGTGCCGGGAATGATGATGGCGAAGTCGTTGGCCTTCACCTCATAATCCCATAGGTTGATGGTTGCTTTCACGCTACCCTTCTCGCAGAAAGCGAGCACAAAGGTGTCCATCTTGCAGGGGAAGGTGCCGTAGAAATTGAGCAGCTGGGCTGTCACGTTATCGTACACGACGAAATCGACAGGCAGGTCGAACATCGGGAGCTTGCCGGAGTCGTCAATCTTAAGGTCGTCAAATTCCATTATTGAAATAGATAAGGAGGAAACCGATGAAGGGTGTCAATAGGCGTTTTTCTCACCGCGGAGCATATTGGTTACGGTCTTGACAATAATCTTGAGGTCGAGCATCAGCGACCAGTGCTCGGCATACCACACGTCGTATTCCACACGTTTCTGCATCTGCCATAGGTGCTTTGTCTCGCCACGATAGCCGTTGACCTGCGCCCAGCCGGTGATGCCGGGCTTGATGGTGTGACGGAGCATATACTTGTCGATAAGCTCGCTGTACTCGGTGGTCTGCTTCACCATGTGAGGCCGTGGACCTACGATCGACATATCACCGAGCCACACGTTGATAAACTGCGGGAGCTCGTCGATGCTCGTCTTGCGGAGGATACGCCCTATCTTGGTGACACGGGCATCGCCCTTAGTGGCCTGGAGGTCGTCGCTATTGCTGTTCTGGCGCATACTACGGAATTTCAGGCAGTTGAACTCCTTGCCGCGATAGCCGGTGCGCTTCTGCTTGAAGAATACGGGGCCCTTGGAGGAGAGCTTGATGCAGATAGCGATAGGCACATACAACAGCGGGAAGAACACCACGAGGAATATGGTGGAGAAGATCAGGTCGAAGATGCGCTTGATGAAGCGGTTGAGCATCGAGCTCAGCGGATTGGGCCGGAGCGAGAGCGCCGGAATGTTGCTGATGGTGTGAAGCTCGTACTGACGTTTCAGCGTGATACTTACCTGTGGCACATAGAAGAAATCGACGGCGTTGTTCTCGGCGATGTTGAGCAAGCGGCGCATAAGGCTTTGCGCCTCGCCTGGCACGGCGCAGTACATCTGGTCGATAGGGTTATTGGCCACGAAGTCTTCCACATCAGCGATAGTGCCTTTGTAGCCCTCCACCTCGGCAGCCTCGGGGGCATCGTCGAAGAAGCCCACCACTTTGAAGCCGAATCCCGGGTCGCTCTGCAGCTCGTCGAGCAGGTGACGCCCCATAGGGCCGCTGCCTATGATGATGACCGACTTGAAGTTGATGCCGTGGGCACGCAGGAATTTGAGCACCTTATGCGACAGAATCCACCATATCGAGAGCACCACGACAAACACCCCGTAGAGCGTAAGCGTAGTGACCACGGGCACATCTTTATCGCCCATAATCCAGATGCCTGTGATAAAAATCAGCAGGCTGACGATAAGCATCTTCAGCTCATAGAGGATGATGCGGTCGAGATGGGTGCCGCGGAAGTTGTGGGCATCATTATAAATTAGGATGGCAATCAGATAGGAAAGGTTGAGTATCAGCTGAATGTTGGTACTGGCCAACTCCCGATTGCCGGGTATCAGGAAGAAAACAAAGTAGTAAGACAGGTTGATGAGCAGAAAATCGACCACTGTGGTGATAGTCTGCACAAACGTGCCATAGCGTCCTTTTTTTACTCTCATGTCGTAACACGGTAAGTCAAGTCGCCGAATCGAGTATCACTGTATCCGGCGACTTGAAGATTAAGGTTGTTATTTGGCCTTTTCGGCTTTGATTTTCTCATCGACCATGGCGATCTTGCGCTCGGCCACGGCGAGGTCCTCTTTGATGCGGGCTATGCGACGTTCCACTTCCTGAAGCATCGAGTTGCCGGCTTTTGACTTGGCGCGGAAGAACGAGGCGTTGTTCTCATAGGTGCGCAACTCGTTGAGCTTCTGCTCATAGGCACGCAAGAGGCGGTCGCGCTCGCGCGAGAGGGAATCGGCGGGCATCTGCTCCACGTTGCTCTCGAAGTTGGTGAGCTTGACGCGGGTCTCACGCAGGCTGAACGCGGCGTTGACCTTCTTCACGGCAGCCTGAAACGCTTCGTAGAGGGCATCTTTCTCTTTGAAAGGCACGTGTCCCACGGCGTTCCACTTGGCGCGGAGCTCTTGGAGGGTGTCGCCGGCGGTGGCGGGGTCGCCATTCTCGGCGAGGGCCTCAATCTGAGCTATGATTTCGCGCTTGGCGGCAAGATTGGCAGCTTCGGTTTCACGCTGCGTCTTGGTGCTGTTGTTCTTATTCTCGAAGAAGGCATCGCAAGCGGAGATGAAGCGTTTCCACACGGTTTCGCTGTGACGCTTGGGCACGGCGCCAATCTCTTTCCACTTCTTCTGCAGCTCGATGAGCTGGTCGGTGGTTTTGCGCCACTCGGTGCTGTCCTTGAGAGCCTCGGCAGCCTCACACAGCTCGAGCTTCTTGCGGAGGTTCTCGTTGGCCTCGCCTTTCACGCGCTTGAAGTATTCGGCTTTGGCTTCGAAGAACTTATCGCAGGTGGCACGGAAGCGGGCGAAGAGCTCGCTGTTCACCTTGGGCGAAGCGAAACCCAACTTCTTCCACTCGGCCTGAAGCTCCTTAATCTGATTGGTGGCCTCGTCCCAGGCCTTATAAGAAGAGAGCTCGGAGAAGTCGATGGCTTCGATGCGCTCGCAGAGAGCGGTTTTGGCCTCTTCGTTGGCTTTCTCGCGCTCTTTGCGCTCTTCGAAGTAGCTCTGATGCTTCTTGCGGATAGCGGTAGAGATGTCTTTGAATCGCTGCCAAAGCTCTTCGCGAATATCGGGTGCCACGGGGCCTATCTCGCGCCACTTGTCGTGGAGCGTCTGGAGCTTCTTGAGCGAGCCTATCACGTCGGGTTCTTGGGCAGCGGCTTCGGCCTCCTTTATGATGGCCTCTTTGGCTTCGAGGTTCTTCTTGAAGTCGTAGTCGCGAAGCTCTTTGTTGATTTTGAGGCGGTCGTAGAAGTTCTCGGTGAGCTTGGTGTACTCACGCCAGAGACGGGTGACGTGCTCGGCAGCCACATCGCCGGCCTGCTTAAACTCCTTCTGGAGCTGCTGGAAGAGCGCGTAGTTGCGGTTCACATTGTCGGTATCGTCCACTATCTCCCGGAGCTTGGCGAGGGCGGCCTCTTTCTTGGCGAGGGCCTCGGCGCGAAGCGCTTCGAGCTGAGCGATGCGCTCGGCCTTGCGCTCCTTAAACTTGTTCAGGAGCTCTTTGACCTTCTCCTCGAGGGCATCGGGCAACGGCGCGAAGGCGGCCTCTTCGTTACCCTTATCGAGGAAGGCTTGCTTCTCGGCTTCGAGCTCACCTTTTCGTATATTGTAGAACGCTGCTTTGACCTTGGCGACAGCTTCTCGCACCTGCTCTACAGGTTGCTCCACGAGCATAGCCAGAAACGACACCACCTCTTCTTTCCCTTCGGGGATCTCAAGCTGTGGTTTTTCGTCGGCTTTTTCGTCGGCCGCTTTCTCCTCCGGTTCCTTCTCGGGTTCCTTCTCGGGAAGCGCTTCGGGCGCGGCCTCGGCTTCGGGTGCTTCGGGCGCAACGGTTGCCGGCTCTACGGGCGCGGTGGCTGCGGGCGCTTGCTCTTCAGCGGCGGTGACAACGGGTTCGGGGGTAGCATTTGAATCTTTCTCAGGTGTAGGCTGCTGAGCCTTAGGATCTGTTTCGTTCTGCAATTCCATAATTATGAAAGTTTTGGGCCTAAAAAGGCGAGGTTGTTTATCAACGTCAAATATAGCTATTTTTTTTCATATCAAAGCAAAATGTGAAAAAAAATTGAAACAACGGCAGCGCGTGCGGAGCAAAGGAATGGGCGGCAGGCGCCCGATCTCGGAAACTTCGGAATCGGATTCCCGCGGCCGAAGGCACGGGCTTTCGCAATATAGCGCGAAGCCCGCCGGGCGGTAATCGCTCAGGCGGGCTTCGGCGTAGAGGCCTCAGCTTGACGGCCGCTTACCGCACAATCACTTTATCGTTGCCTCTGATGTAGATGCCGGGGGCAGTGATGTCGCTGACGCGCCGGCCGTGCAGGTCGTAGCAATCGGTTGGCCGCCCTTGCTCATCGGGGGTGACGCGCTCCACCGCTGTGACAGGGTCGCTGGGCAACTGAAGGGGGAAGACATCGAAAAATTCCGACTTGCCGCCGTCAACGAATGGCTCATAATATGCTGCTTTGAGCCTTATGCCGGCAGCGCCGGTGTCCACTTTGGCGCGCGTGATGGCGCTGAAGGGATAATAGCCGCTATATACCAAATTAGGCACGTTGCCGCCTTCGTACAAGGTGTATTTCACGGCGAAACCGCCCTTGAACCTATTGGGCGCGGGCATATAGAAATCGTCGCCGCCGCCATATACGGTCCAGTCGTAGGAGGCCAATTCCTGCGGTTTGGGCTGCACAAAGGCGTAGGTCCGGCCATCGGTAGCCACCTGGCTGCGACCCATAAGCGACGCGGGGATATAGACGTTGGGGGTGTAGGCCGCAGCAGCGCCCTTTACGGGTGCCGATGTCACCTCTATCACCGGGTTGACTTTATCGCGCAGCACTCCGGTAACCGACTCTCCGCCGAGCTTATAGCCTGTAAACGACCCTGCTGAGGACAGACCGGTAAGGGCCACCCAATTCGACTGGTCGTAAACGCCGGCCCGAGCGGCCATCAGTGATGTGGTGGCGATGAAGTCCACCTCGCCGTTGTAGACACGGTCGGGGGTGAGCCAGTGATTGTCGTCCTTGGCCAAGAGGCTGCCCTGTGCATCGACGTGCACGGCCGTGAGGTCATCGCTGATGGTGTAAGTGCGCCCCACTACCCCGAAGTTAACAATCCACCACAACGGATAAGAGGTATCGTCCTCTTCGATAGCGCCGAGCCACGCTTCAAATTTGCCGGAGCTGACGTAGCGGGCGCGCGTGCCGCTTGGCACCCGAATTACGGTGTGCTCGTTGGTGTTGAACTCTATACCACCGTGAGGCTCAACGGCGGGAGTGTTGTAAACGCCATCGACCCACGCAAAGGCATCAAGCTGCGCCGTTTCGGTCATTAGGAAATAGGCATCGGTGACTCCGGTGCAGTGCATAAACGCCTTATCGTCGATGCGGGTCACCGTGGAGGGGATTACGATGAACGAAAGGCTTTGGCAGAAGGAGAAAGCCTCTTGCCCTATGAATTCCAGCCCCTCGGGGAGGATTACCGTAGAGAGCGAAGAGCATCGGCTGAAGGCGTTCTGCTCTATGGTGGTAATGCCCGGGTCGATGCGCAGCGTGGTGATATCGCTGTTGTCCTCAAAGGCGAACTCCCCCACCCCGTACACATCGAGGTCATTGACCACGGCTCGAATATGGAGCGACTCTATATGGGTCGTACCGTCCCAGCCGGCGGCATAATAGGCGCTCTCCGCGGTTGACCAGCGATACTCCACGCCGTCGACGATCACGTCGTCGGCGGCACGGAGCGCTGCTGATGTCAGCAAGAGTGCTGTGATAGCTATTGCATATCGGTTCATTGTTTAACTATTCGCTTGGTGACTTGACCGCCATCAGTGCCGGTAGCAATCACGAAGTAAACACCTGCGGCGAGATGGCTGAGATTGAGCGAAGCTTTGCTGTCGTCAATCTTCTCCAGCTTCTCTACCAAAGCGCCGCTTGCGGAGTGAACGCGAACCGACTCGAGGGTGCCGCTTGAGCGCACATTAATCATATCGCGCACGAGAGTGGGAGTAATCGTGATGCAGTTGCCATCGACTCTTACGCCATCGATGCCGGAGACGTTGAGCGTGAAGATCTGCGGGTCATCGAGGTCACCGTAGATGGCGTCGCTGAACCATGCGAGTTTCTCATTGATGGGCACCACTTGACCGTCGATCTCGGTGGCGAAGGACACTTCGGCACCGGCCTCCTCGGCGTTGCCGGCTATAGTGAGCATATAGTAGCCGTCGTCGGTAGCTTGTGCCACACCGCGGCACTCATCGCCTATGAAGGCAGCAATGGTGAGGTCGGTCAATTCCTCGTCGCCGTCCATCAGGCGAGCCACTACGTTCATATTGTCGCTGAACTGATGGTGGTCGATAGGCGTAAACTGCGATTCGGCTTTGATACGGCGGAGGGCGGGAGCGGGCTTGGAACTCTCGGCCACCAGTGAGGGATAATGGAACGGGATGGACTCATTACGGGTGGATTTGAAATAGTAGCCCAAGCCCGGCGCCATAGCGACGAGTTCGCCCTCCCACTTGTAACCGTCATAGATGGCTACAGCGGTCTTACTCTTAATCATATCGCCACGCACGGGGTTGAAGTCGGCAAAGGCCTCTTCAAGCGAGAGATTGTAGATAGAGAGCGACCCTATCCAGTTCCAGCCCTGATAGATAATCTGCTCCGTATTGCGAGTGTCGATGCGGTTGCCCGACACGCTTAACGTATAGTCGTCCTTTACCTTAATCTTATACAGGTTACCCACGGCAAGGGCCTCAAGGCCGTCGCTTACCCACTTCGAGCCGCTGTTCATCGCAAAGCCTTCCTTGCCTTTGACGGTATTGAGCAGGCGGTTATGGCCCAGCACGCTCTCGATGTCGGAATGACCTTCTTCGGGCTGCGCGTAGAGCGATATCCAATTCCAGCCGGTGGAGAGGTTAAGTACTTGCTCAATGCGGTCGCTTGCCATCCACTTCACGGGCTCATCGTAGCTACCCACGAGCTCGTTGGGCCTATACGGGATGTCAATGACTTTGCCGGCCAGCTCGGTCTTGACATCGGCGAGTACGATGCCTTGCGAGGCGTCGAAGATTCGGAACTTGACGTTCTTAATCGTGGTGACGTCCTGTATACCATATATGGTCATATTGACGAAGTAGGCATCGCGGCTTGTCATCAGCTTAGGCGAAGCCACACCGCAACACTTATCGTCGACAAACGCGGCAATCACGCTATGGGTATCGGTGCAGATTCTATCCTTGATGTAGATTTGCCCTATGACGTTCATTGAGCTTTCGAAGTCGCCGGGGTTTACGTACCAGTTAGGCTCATTGCCGGTGACCATAATGTGGAGTACTATCGGCTCGCAGTAGATGCCGTTGTTGTTGATCGCGTAGATATGCACCGTGTGGTAGCCAAGCGGCGCGCTCTCGAGTATATTGAACCGGAGAGTCTCGCTGCCGGTCACATTAAGCGTGCCTTCGGGGCGATCGATTTCAATCCACGTGGGCAGCCCTACTATGGTATATTTCTCAGTCTCATTGCCGAGATTGTAAATCTCTGCAATGAACGGGAGGCTCATCTGTCGATCCTTCTGGAATTCGGTAATGTCGGCATGCAGATAGAGAGTCTTGAAGTCGGCTCGGGCACTCCAGGTCACGGTCTCGGAGATATTGTCGGCAATATCGCGCACGTTCTTGACGGTAAATGTTACCATATTGCCGTGCATTCGTGCGGGCGTTGTCTTGATTGTGAAATGAATCTCATTGTCGCTTGCCACAAAGTCATAATCGAGATTCTGCCTTACAGGAGCGGCCTTGAGCGGTGGCGAGCTTAAAGCCTGGGTGATTCCGTCGGCAGTGACTTTACCCACGTTGCCGGCATTGCTCTTAGGCGCGGCATCATCGGTGCTGAACACCGTGATGAGGTTGTGGGCGTCGTCGAGCTTCTTGGCCTGCATCGGGAAGTAGGCCACAAGTCCCGACGCCGTTACGGTGTCGATCTCATTGTAACGATTCTCCATGATGGTGGCACCATCAATTGATGCGTTCCATATACGGAGCTCATCGATGTCGCCGGTGAAGAAGCGGTCGTTGTAGATTGACGATTTCGGAGTGTTGCGCTTCTGCATTGAGCCCACATAGAACTTGTCGCCGGCGGGAGCCGGGATATCGTGCTCGGCAATCGACTTGACGGCCTGACCGTCGAGATAAGCCACCGCGCCAATTCCGCGCCTTACGTTGAGGGCGAAGTGGTGCCACTGCCCGTCGCTGTAGTCTTCGTTGCTCAGCACTATGGGCGTGCCCTCGGTGTCGAGCGACGTCTTGTCTTTGCTGTCGTAAGTGTTAAGCATCAGCGAGTTGTCGGCGTTGAATGCCACCGAAAGCTTGTCGGTAACCGAGAATAGGGTTTTGCCGCTGTTCTTATCTTTCTGGCCGTTGAACCAGAAGTCGATGGCGAAGCTATCGGTGTCGCGAGGCGATATGGTGGCGATATCGATAGCCATATTGTGGGCACCGTCGAAGTGGGCGGCGAGGCTCTTGTTCTCGAGATTCCATCGCTCGGTGTCGAGGATGAAATTGCGGGAGCGGGCATAATCGGTGACTATGGTACCGTGTCCTTCGTTCATACGCCAGTAGCCTACAAGTCCGGGCAGATAAGGAGCTACCACCTCATCTTTCTGAGCCAGTGCTGTATGAACGGGGCGATTTACATCCCAAAGGGCGAGTTCGTTAATGGCTCCGTGCAAGTCTTTGCCCACACATAGCCTACCGTTGCCTCTATAGTTGGGCACCGCGTTATCATCGATGAGCATCACCTCTCTGTCTTCATCGGCGAGCAGCAGCGTGAACGAGTTGCCATTGTCATTGCCTTTGTTGGCGTAGTTGAGCGCGAGGAATACCCAGCGGTCGGCCGGAATCTTCTCGGTCGAGGTCATAACCTTGTCGCCGATAGTGACCGATGCGCGGCCATCGTCGGTGATGTCGAGCGAGATGTTGTTGCCGGCAGTGCCGTGCTCAAGCAGTGTGCCGCCGCTTGTGCGCTTAAGCCACATATTGGCGGCGAAGCTGGTGTTGGCGATTGGCAAGTAAGCTTCGGTGGCAAGTTCATTACCGTTGAGCTGGAGCGATACTTGATGATCCACATAGGCGTCGTTGAGATAGCCGGTGATGAAGAAGTTGTCGTCCTTGGTAAGGTAGCTCTTGCGTATCGTTTCGTTGAAGCGGAGGAAGATGTCGTCGATGGGCGTGAGCAGGCCGTTGTTGGGGCTCGCCTGGCCTATGAGCCGCGGGCCGTGGGTGTCGCGCACCACTTCCTGCTCAGGCGTAGAAGCCGTGTATTCTTTGCCTCCAAACTGGCAGATGCTCTCGGCCGTGACGTAATAGTATCCGTCGATATCGGGCAGCTGCAGATTGTAGGTGATATTGGGCTTATCGGTGGGCATCAGCGACTGCGTCTCGGTAGCGTGCCCTTCGCTATAATACTTCTCGTCGGTGAGCCATTCGTGGGCGGTAGTCCACTTGGAGTCGCCGGCGAAGCGATACTTGAGGCGCACGCCCTTGAACCCGGTGAAGAGCCGGTCAATATCGCTGATAGTGGCCACAAGCTGGGAGCCGCTCTCCACATCGAGGAGGTTGACGATGTTCTTATCGAGTTTAAGCGTAACATCGGGAGCCGCGGGCACGAAGTGAACACTGAATTTCACCTCTCCGTATCTCTCAAACGGAGGGCCGCAGGAGCTAAGCAGGTAGAGGGTAATGTCCTCATAGTCGAGAATGGAGTTGTCGCTTTGCTTGACTGTGATTGTCTTGGTCAGAGGTTGGCCATAGTCAATCCAAAACTCGGAGCCGTTGAGCAGCGACTGTCCGTCAATCGATATCTGCAGTCCGTCAGGGTTGGATTTGGGGTCAACCAATAGCGTAGCCGAGGTAGAGGCTTCGTGGATTTGGCTCTCGTTGGCAAGCACCACTTGCAGCTGGGCCTCTCTGCCTGCCGGAATGTCGGGGATGTTGCGTATGGGCATCGAGATCTTCGGGTTGTCGCTCTTCATAGTGGCGTAGTCGAGCTGGAGGCCGGGGCGGTAATATTTCGTCTTTGTTTCTCCCTCGTAGGGGCAACGAGTCTGGCCTCCGCGGGTGCGAAATATCGGGCCCCACCCTCTTGTGGAGTTGTAGATATCGACGGTGTGGGCATTGGCGCGCTGGGTGTCGTTGAGAGTGTAGGAGAAGCGCACGTTGGTCGTTGTCTCATCCACACCGTATCGGGTTTGATGATAGCCTATATCGGTGCTTGCCACTAAGAGTATGCCCGCCTTGTCGAGCAGAACTCCGTGCCTTCCTTTATAAGCCACACCGGTAGAGAAGGTCTCCACAAAGTTATGGACCTCCTTAGTGGAGGAGCCGGTAGTTCTGGTAAAGGAGACGCCGGTCTCAAACGATTCGTTGCCGATTTTAGCCGACGGGGTGTTGAAGGCTTTAATCTTGTCCTCCTCATTGCTGGCTAATACATTCTTCCATCGTTGAACGATTTCGTTGCACCACATCACGCTGTCGCAGCCCTCATAGCCTTTAGGGAATCGGGCGTAGTAGCTCGGGCCGTCGAAGCCGGTTTTCGCTTCATCGCCCCACACTTCCTTATCGTTGTTGCTCGAGCCGTATTTGGGGTTGTCGGGGGTGAGGAAGGTATAGTAAGTGGCGGTGAGAGGATCCTCTTCGATTTCGCTCTGAGAGTTGATGTGCTTGAGCTTCGAGTCGCGGGTGCGCTTGATGTTGTCGAAGAGAGTGGTTTCGATATATTTCTGGGAGTATTCGAAGTGAGTTTTGAACTTCTCATCCTGTGTAATCGTCTCCTCCATTCCTATACCCCACGAGCCGTCGTCGCGCTTGAAGAGGCCCACCTTGTCGGCCGCGCCTATAATATAGTTGGTGGAGAAGCCGATAAACACATCCCCATCGCGGCCCACATAGACCGGGCTGGAGCTTGTCGATGTGGCTTGACCATTGGTGTAAGTGACCGAGGTGTGGTTATCCCACGTTGTGTTCACATCGTACTTCCATAGTGCGGTGTTATCATGGATAACATCGGTAAAAAAGATCTTGAAGAAAGTTGCTATACCGACAGCATTATCGAGAGTGTAACCCATCGGTCGATCCACACCTATTTCCGAATTGTTGTGAATACCTCTTACTGTGTAAGTATAATCGCAGGTGATTGTATCGGTAGCCCAGGTGGCCGAAGAGGCATCGCCCGGTGGGTCGCGCAGCACCATCGTCACGTTGTCGGGCCCGGCGGTTATAAAGTTGTTGCCCGTGGGGATGACGCCGAATACTACACCGGTAAGGCCGTCGCGTCGCCACAGCTTAGTCTCGTTGTCGATTACCATTGAGGCGTTCATTTGGCGGGTGTAGGGCTTTGTGAGACTCGGGAGCCCGGCAATCCACTTATAGTTACCTTCGCCAAGAGAGTCGAGCGGCACTTTTTCGGGATCGAGGCGCACCAGGTCGCCGCGTCGCAGTGTCTGCCCATTGGCGGTGGTATCGACTGCCGAAACGCGAGCCGCAGTGCCCAGCTCATTGTCGAATGTGATAATTGAATCGCACAGAGCGTCTTTATAAAGCTTACCATTGTCCTTATACTTGTCGTAGTTGACATACGGCTCATAGGCCTTAATCTTAAAGTTGTAGGTGCGCCCCGTCTGGAATATGGGATAGCCATAGTTATAGGTCACCTTACCCGTGGCTTCGTCGTAGGTGTAGAGCGGTAACTTAATATCTTGACCGGCATCGCGCACGGTGATTGTGTCGGTACCGAACGCACCCGCGGGAGCACCCACTTGGCGGATGTCCATCACTGGCTGGCTCCGATAGGTGAGCAACAGCTTCTTATTGCACTTGAATAGCGTCTTCAACTTTTTGGGAGCGTAGTAAACGGTGTCGGGCATTACGGTATCGCGAGGGTTGGTGAGGTCGATGGCTGCAATGTTACTGAACTTTTCATCGTTGTTCAACTCCTTGTTATTGGGGAAAGTCACGCTCTCCACACGGTAGCGAATGGGCGGAACCTTGGCGCAAAACTCCCCGGTTTCCTCATCGGTGGTGATGGTGATATACTTCACATCGTTGACCTTGCCGCCCTTGCGGAAAGAGACGCTTGCGATATCGGTGGTGGAGCTTTCCACAGGCACATCTTCAGGATTGGGCTCCCAGGTGACGGTGGTGCCGTCAACCTTCTCAATAGCGTTGAGCATACGCTGTGGATGGTCGAGGGCGCTGAGAGTTATCTCAGCCTTCCCTATAGTGTTCTGGCTCACCCCATAGCCGAGCGGTTTCTTCCCCTCGGTCACACCACCGGTGACACGCCCTGCGAATATTACGAGCGTATTGTCGAAAAAGTCGATGTGGGTGTCCTCGAGGAATTCATAAGTCTGGCCGTCTCCGGCGGGATATCGGCCGGCGTTGACAAATGTGTGACCGATGCGGCGGGCCTCGATGTAGTGGTTGCCTATGGGTACCGATATCTCGTATTCACCATTAGCGTCGCTCTCGATCATCTTGCCGTTTTTGTTGCACGGTGTGCCGTCAATGTAGAAGTTGACACTATCGACGGGGATGGTGGTGCCGGCGTAGCGTATCGTACCCGTAACTTTGAAGCTCGACACGTCGGTGAAATCCATGTTGTTGATAGTGAGCGAAGTGCCGCCTATGAAAGCGGAGCGGCTCGTGGGCGAGAATTGGTGGATGCCCTTGGTGGGAGCTACGCTGTAGCGGGTGCCGCTACCGGTAAAGGGGATGCCGCGTATCTCATATTCACCCTTCTCGTTGCTCAGACCGTAGGACGACAGTTGCTCCGCGGTGGGAATGATGTCGCTCGGGCGCGTGTTCTTGCCCACGATGGCGTGATTACTATTGGGCACGCCACCTGTACGCGAGATGTCGAAGGCATGCTCTTCCAACCCTTCATCGAAGGTGATATAGGCTTTCAGGCCCTCGGTCTCGCCGCCGATCATGCGATCGGCATCGCGGTCAATCTCCTCGGTGGTCAGAGCGCGGTTCCACAGGCGCACCTCGTCGATGTTGCCGGTGAAGACGGGGCAGAGCACATAATTGCCGTCGTTTTCCCCTTCAATGGCAATGGTCATATCTTTGAATCGCGGTCCGAAATGTCCTTCCCACGTGTGGCCATCCTGCCCTGTGAGATAGTATCTGATTGTCTTTGCGCTTTCGGGAATCGTAAACTCCACGCTATATGTATTCCAGCTGTCGTGGGTGGAATTGTCGTTACATATAGTATAGGTGGCGATGGGCGATTCCGCGTCGCCGAGTATCACTACCCTGACGTTGACCGCGCGCGCCCCCCACGGCGCCGACTTATTGACCGAAGCGCGAGCCGCATGCCCCACCATCGTGGCCGGAATGGGGAAATCTTTATAGGCATTAACCTCAAGGTAGCCTGTCGTGAAATAGCCCTCTCCGAGTGCCCAGCCTATGCCGGTTTTATTATCCAGGGTCCATCCGTCAAATGAGGCTCCGCTCTCGTAGATCTTGTACACTTTGGTTGAGATATAAGGCAATGGCTGCGGAGTGACATTCTCGGCGTTGACGGCCTTGCGGTTGCCGGCGATGTGCGGGATAATCTGCGAGCCGTTGCTTATGAGCGACACTTGCGAGAACTCGCCTGCCGGAATTGCGCCTACTACCGTGCCATCCATCTTCACATCGTATAGGCCTGAAGAGGTGTTATACTCGAGTGTCAGCTTCTTATTCGTTTCAAAAAGCGTCATCGGCTCGGCTGAGCGAGCGGGGCTTACGTAAAACTGAAGCGTGAACGGCTTACCGGCATCCACCACGTCTTTTGCGGGAAGGGTGATAGAGTTGCCCGGCTCAAGTACGGCACGGCTGTGGTAGAATTGACCCGCCTTGACATCACTCTCGCAGGTAAGGGTGAGGCGCGCGCCTTCGACAGCCGTACCTGTTTCGTACTGCACTCGGCCACTTATCGCACCCGATGCGCTGCTGAAGCCCACATCGGTCATAGCGTTGCTAATCACCGAGGAGCCATTGTCGCAGTCGGGGGCGTAGGCCACCACCCTATAATCGTAGTAACGACCCGGCTCAGCGGTGGCGTCGGTGTAGGAGTAGTTAGCGCCGGTGCCTTCCATCCGCTTGATTGTCATCCAGTCGCCCTTGTTACCTATAAGACGGCGCTGAACGTCGTAGATGGTATTCTCTGTACCCACCTGCTGCGCGGTCCATGTTATCTCCACTTCATAGCCTTTGGTTCCTTTAGATGCATAAACCGACTTCACATGCGACTTGCCCAAGACGTGAGCACAAATCGTGTCGCTATAGAGGTGTATCTTGTTGTCGGCAAGGTCGAGCTGCAGGAAGTAGCTGTAGAGCGCGCAGGGTGATGCCGGCTTATCATCAGTAAACGATGCCGTGCCGGCACTGCGAGTCGTAACGACTTCTTTATAGTTGCGGGTGATGTCGCCGGAGGGTTCTATGCGGTGCACCTTGAAAGTGATATCGTTCTCATACTTGGGTATATTGCCGAAGCTCCAATCGAATTTCACCACATCGGTCACCGTAGTGTCTTGCACCAAGTGCATCGGAACCACGGGCATAGTGGAGGTGCGAACCTCGACGGCGTCAACAACAGTCAAAGGTTCCGGATTAGTCGGTATTTTGAAGTCGCTCCACGAGTCTTGCTGCCAGAACACCTCGTAACGGTAGTATTTGCCGTACTCCATACCGTACGATTCGTTGTCGGTGAAGCTCAAGTTCTTGGTAGAGCCCAGATGCTCGCGGTTGCCTACGTAGTCGCCTTGCGCGTTAAGTTGGGTACGACACACCTGGTATTCGCCTGGCTCGCTCTTATCATTGGCCTCCCAAGCTATCTGCGTGGTGCCGGCAACCTGATTGAACGCTGCCGAGATACGATTGATTCGGGTACTAAAACTGGGCGACTGGGTAGCGCCTTCGTTCAGGCTTTGACTCACATCGCCACCCGTCTCAAAGGTGAACGTTGTCTTGGTGTTACGCGTCACTTTCACTTCGAAGTCCTTGCCGAGCGGCACTTGCAGCTCAGCTGAGCCGCTACCGTTACCCTTCGCTGAAAACGATGCGCTGCTGTAGGTCTTGCCGGTGCTCGGCAGATAAATCGAGGCATCATAGGACGTCTCAAAATTGAAATTGGTCACGTTGTTGCCTATGGGCAACTCCAGCCAGCTATTGTCGGCACTGACCTTCACAGTGCCCGGTGCAGCCCAATCAATCTTTGCCTCGCGAGCTTGTGACATCTCACTGAAGTCGATGCTCTTGAAATAGTTGGCGCGGATATAGAACCAGTACGGATCCCAAAAATAGTTCGTCTGGTGGTATTGGGTGTCGTTGTTCACTTCCAGTCCTGTCACCTCTTTAATAGCGAGCTCGTTGGGCGCGAAACGGAAGTAGCACCACTCATCGTCCCAGCTGCAGC
The DNA here is from genome assembly GCA_946184715.1 of uncultured bacterium. GTDB lineage: Bacteria > Bacteroidota > Bacteroidia > Bacteroidales > Muribaculaceae > CAMHGU01. Next base: position 18,622 of record CAMHGU010000015.1, read on the forward strand.
TGATTAAGCCCCACGACTTATTCCATTGGCTCCAGCTTCTCTTGTCCTTATCTTCGGGAAAGTTAGCCTCGGCTATCTGTTGCAACATACCGCTTTTCAGCTTCACATAGATCTTCTGAGTAGAGCTTTTGAAGTTGAAACGCTTGCTTTGCGTCTTGTGGTAACGGAATTTGATAAAAATCCACGGGTTCTGAGTGGTGACTTTGCCGTCGTTCTCACACTCGAAGCCGCGAAATTCTTCCATCTTGGTATTCTCATCGTCGCCGGTACACCAGCCATAGGACTTGCCGGCCGCAATATCGTGAACATACACGTCACCCTTATAAGTCCCGCCTCCTGGATCACTATAGGTGCCTCTGATGGCGCTTGCCGATAGCGGGAGCATAAGAGCTACCACAAGCGATAATAGATAAGCTGTTCTCGTTTTCATCGTCTGCAATATATTTGTTTTGTTTCTTTCAGAAAAAGTATCACATCGTAAGTTATTATACCTGAATACTTACAACAATGCGAATATCCTACAAAAATACATAAAAATCGGTAAATGCAAGCGCTCAATGGCCAAATTCCCCTAAAAATCAGCCATTGATTATAGATAATATCTCCCCTATTCTTCTATCAGAGGGCGGTGCCGCGGTAAAGGATTGTGGTGCAATTGGACGGGATGAGCGCCTTGCGGGCCGAGGCCACCACATCGCCGGGGGTGAGCCGGCGCATCAGCGTGTGCTCGGTGCCGAGAATATCGGTCTTGCCGTTGAGCACGGCCTTGGCCACCTTCACCGCCGCTTCGCGGGCCGCCATCATCTCCATCGACTCGCGCATCTGGAACTTATTGGCACACTTCTCAATCTCGGCCGCTGTCACACCATCGTTGAGCAACTTCTCAATCTGCTCGTCGATTACGGCCTCGGCCTCCTCAAAGCTCGTGCCGGGCTTCATAAAGCCTGAGATGAGCAGCAGGCCCGGGTCGACACTTGCCGTCACCGACGCGTCGAGCTGCAGGAATGCCCTACCCTTCGACATCACCTCCACATAGAACCGCGACGAGTTGCCGTTGGAGAGCACATCGGTGAGCATATCGTAGGCATAGAAATCGGGGTGGTAGCAGCCGCACATACGGTAGGCCTTGATTATGGCGCTGTGGGGCACAGGGCGCTCCACCTCCACGCGGCGCGGCGCGGTCTGCTCCGGCTCGGCAGGCAGGCTACGTGGCTTAATGGACTGCGAAGGAACGTCGGCGAACCACTTCTCGACGAGGGCGAAGAGCTCTTCGCTGTCGATGTCGGCCACGATGGCCAGCACGGCGTTGTTGGGCGCGTAGTGGGAGTAGAAGAAGTGCTTCACCTGCTCCATCGTCACGCCCTCGATGTGGCTTACGTCGAGCCCAATGGTGGGCCACCGATAGGGATGCACGGTGAAGACGCTGCCGTAGATAAGGTGCATAACGTCGCCATAGGGCTGGTTGAGATAGCGCTGATTGAACTCTTCGATTACCACCTTGCGCTGCACCTCGAGGCTCTCGGGGGTGAAGGCGAGGCCGCGCATGCGGTCGCTTTCGAGCCACAGAGCAGTCTCGATATTCTGCACCGGCACAATGTCGTAGTAGTTGGTGTAGTCCGGGCTGGTCCAGGCGTTGTCGACACCGCCGGCGCGGCTCAGCTCACGGTCGAACTGCGGCACTGCCGGCGTGCCGCCAAACATCAGGTGCTCAAAAAGATGGGCCAGCCCCGTAAGCTCGGCCGACTCATCGCGGGAACCCACATCGTAAAGCACATCGACCACAGCGAAGTGAGAGCCCGGGAAGCGATAATGCGCCACTCTCAGGCCGTTATCCAAAGTGTGCTGAGGTATCTGCATCGGTCTATTCTATAAAGATGACGTAATCAATCACTTCACCACGCGAGCGCCGATGATATGCACATCGCTGAGGGGACGGTCGCCCTTGTCGGTAGCCACGGCTTCAATTTTGTCCACCACGTCCATACCGGCAATCACTTCGCCGTACACCGTGTAGTCGCCATCGAGATGCGGGGCGCCGCCCACGGTGGCGTAAGCCTCTTTCTGTTCGGGAGTGA
>CAMHGU010000016.1 GCA_946184715.1 uncultured bacterium
GCCATATATCGCGCGGCGGCCACCTGGTCGCGGCTTTCGAGCTGTCCTATGCGCTGATACACCAGAGCCTCCCAGGCCTTACCTCGGCCGCCGGTGCCGCGGCCGTCGAAGCACGCCACGATGTAGCCCTGCATCGCGGCCCACTCTTCCCAGTCGAGTTCCCAGCGGTTGCGCACCTCCTGCGAACCCGGGCCGCCATAGTGCGACATAATAAGCGGATAGCGCTTCGAGGCATCGAAGTGGGGCGGATAGATGATGTAGCCGTTGAGCGTGGCGCTGTCGCCGGGGCAGGTGGTGAGCACACGGTGGGGCACGCTCGGCGCGGTGTAGATTTTGGCGAAGCCCTCGTTAAGCTCGATGTCGCGCACGCGGCGGCCGTCGGCGGCGTGGAGGGTGTAGCGATTGGGGGTGGTGAGGTCGCTGTAGTTGAGCACAAAGTAGTGGAGGCCGTCGCTGAACTGCGCACTCGCCCACCCTTTCTCGGGCGAGAGGAGCGAGAGCGAGCCGGCGGCATCGACGCGGGCCACACTGCGCTCGGTTGCGCCACCGCTATTGGTCTGCACGTAGTGGCAACGGCGCTCGGCATCGTAGCCGTAATAGGCCGTGACGTCGTAGTCGCCACGGGTGACCTGCTCAAGGCGGTGTCCGCTATAGTCGTAGCGCACGAGGTGGCAGCGGTCGTCGATAGTGGCGCAAGTGACGAAGTCGTCGCGCCCGTAGCGGGTCATCGCGGTGATGTCCTCAATGTTGAGCCAGCTCGAGGAGCTGTCGCTGTACACCTCACGGCACACGCCCGTGTCGCCGTTGGCGGCAAAGAGCCGGAAGTGCTCCTGCCAGCGGTCGATGGTCATTATCATCAGCTCATCGCGCCCCTCGGGGTAGTCGATTTTGGGGATGTAGTCCTCGACATCGATAGGCAGCTGAGCCGTGACGGTGCTTCCGGAGGCGAGGTCGTAGATTCTCACCTCCACATCGGAGTTCTTCTCGCCCGCCACGGGATACTTGAAGCGGTATTCGCCCGGGTAGAGGTGATAGTCAGCCTCGGGGTCGCACGTGCCTTCATACATCGCCATCGAGTACTCCTTCACTTGGCTTTCGTCCCAACGGATGAATGCGAGCTTGCGGCCGTCGCTGCTGAACTGCAGCGAGTTGATGATGCCGAACTCCTCTTGATACACCCAGTCGGCCACGCCGTTGATAACGTGGTTGCGACGGCCGTCGGTAGTGACACGCTCGGTACGGCCGTCGGCGAGGTGGTAAAGGTATATGTCGTTGTCCTTCACATAGGCTACGCGGCCACCGTCGGGCGATAGCGTGGCAATCTCCTGCCGCGCGGCGGTGTCGAGAGGCACGAGGCTCTTATCGTGGGGGTTATACACATAATAGAACGCGCTGAACGAGTGGCGGTAGATCTTGCGGCTACGCTCATAGAGCAGCACCGCCCGGCCGTTGCCGGCCACGTCGAAGCCCTCCCACTGTCGCTCCGGAGCGATGGCGGCGAGGTCGGCCACCACGCGCTGCCGTTTCCCCTTCGCGAAGTCGAACAGCTCAATGCGGTTCTCATTCATTCGATAAAAGCCCTTGCCATCGGAGGCCGAGACCCACGCCGCCGGAGCCGCCGGCCGCGCCTGCGCCAGCACGAAGTCGTCGAGCTGAAGGGTGACACTGTCGGGAGCCGCCGCGGCTGCGATAGCAGCGCACGCCGCGGCCGTAATGATTGCATATATTTGTCGCTTCATAATCGTGGTATTGCCGAATTTACCACAAAGGTAATACATTACTCCCGCCCGACAAAATCACCGGGACACTGCGAGCATATCGCCGCTGCGCGTCAATGCGCCTCATCGAAGACCAGATTATAGTATCTACAGAATCTATAGTAACTATAGGGACTCTAAAAATATGGCGGATTTTTCGGAAAATTTTAGAATATTTTTCGCGGGGCAGAGGCAAACGATGTATCTTTGACCAATTTACCTTATCTTTGTGCAAAATTTCCGCTTATGACTTACCGACTTATGATATCACTGGTGGTCGTGGCGCTCTTGAGCAGCTGCGGAGGCCACACCGATGAGCGCCAACCGAAAGCCATCCGCGTCACCACCGAGGTGGCAAGTGTGGAAACAGGGCAAAACGGCCCGTCCTATGTGGGCATCGTGGAAGAGAACGAAGCCACGGCCGTGAGCTTCACCACGATGGGCGTGGTGAAGCGGGTGTATGTTGACGAAGGACAGGCGGTAAGCCGCGGCCAACTCCTTGCCGAAATCGACGACACCCAAGCCCGCAATATGCTCAGCGGCGCGCAAGCCGCTATGGCCCAGGCCGACGACGCAATGCAGCGCTACGGAATGCTCCACGACAACGGCTCCCTGCCCGAAGTGCAGTGGGTAGAGATACAAAGCAAGGTAGCCCAGGCCAAAGCGCAGCTCGAAGCCGCGAAGAAACAGCTCGCCGACTGCCGCCTCATCGCCCCCGTGGGCGGCATCATCGGCAAGAAGCAGATCAACGCCGGCGAGACGGCGATGCCGTCGCAAGCCGTGGTGAGCATCCTCGACATTGGCACGGTAAAGGTGAAAGTGGCTGTCCCCGAGGCTGAAGTGGGACGCATCGCTCCCACCACCCACTCCTCAATCAAAGTCGATGCTATAGGGCGTATCTACGAGGGCGGGCACATTGAGAAAGGCGTCAGCGCCGACGCCCTGACCCACACCTACGACCTTCGCATCAACGTCAACAACCGCGAGCGCAAGCTGCTGCCGGGAATGGTGGCCTCGGTGACGTTCATCGGAGCCGGCACCGGCGCTGCCGGCGGCTCGGTATCGGTGCCGCTTACGTCGGTGCAGAAAAATGCCGGCGACGGGTCGCTATTCGTGTGGACTGTGGCAGCCGATAGCACCGCCCACCGCACGGCGGTGGCCATCGGCCCAACATTCGGCAACCGCATCGTCGTCACCGGCGGCCTCACCGACGGCCAGCGCATCGTAGCGCAGGGGTATCAGAAACTGAGTGAAGGAACCAAGGTAATCTTCTGAGTATGAAAGAGAAAATGGCGTGGCTGAGATGGCCGCTCGACAACTACCCTATCGCGCTGCTCATCATCTCGATACTCTTCATAATGGGCATCTACGGAATGTATGTGATGCCAAAAGATGAGTTTCCGCACGTGGTGATACGCCAGGGCGTGGTAATCGCCGTGTATCCCGGCGCCACGGCCGAAGAGGTGGAGGAGCAGGTGGCCAAGCCTCTCGAGCGCTACCTCTTCACCTATGGCGAGGTGAACCGCGACAAGACCACCACCTCGTCGCAAAACGGAGCCTGCATCCTTATGGTCAAGCTCAACAACAACGTCAACAATAAGGACGAGGTGTGGAGCAAAATCAAGCACGGGCTCAACACGTTTAAATCAACGCTACCGCAGGGCGTGCTTGCCGTGGTGGTCAACGACGACTTCGGCAACACCTCGGCGCTTCTCATCGCCGTGGAGAGTGCCCAACGCAGCTACCGCGAGCTCAAATCGTACAGCGACCTTCTCTCCGACCGTCTGCGCCGCATCCCCTCAGTAGCCAACGTGAAACTCCTCGGCGAGCAGAAGGAGCAAATCACACTGTATATCGACCGGCAGCGGCTGCAAGCCTACGGCGTAGGGCAGCAGATGCTCTTCACGCGCCTGCAGAGCCAGGGCATCACCACCTCGAGCGGTTCTATCAGCGATGCCGACCAGCAGATACCCATCCACATTGAGCCTACCGAGAACAGCGTGGAAGAGATTGCCAACCAAATCATCTTCAGCGACCCGGCCACGGCCAAGGTGGTGCGGGTGCGCGACGTGGCGCGGGTGGTGCGCGAATACGACCCGCTGAGCAGCCGCATCGAGCAGGACGGCCACCCCTGCGTGCTCCTCTCGATGGAGATGACGCCCGGCAACAACGTGCTGGAATACGGCCGTGAAGTGGATAAGGTGCTCCAGCAATTCCGCGACGAGGAGCTCCCCGACGACGTCAACATCACCCGCATCGCCGATAAGCCCAAGGTAGTGAGCAAAAGCATCAGCGACTTCCTGCGCGACCTCCTTGTGTCGATGGCCATCATTATCGTGGTGATGATGATACTGTTCCCGCTGCGCTCGGCGATAGTGGCGGCTATCACTATCCCGCTGAGCACCTTCGTGTCGGTCGCCATAATGTATATGGCCGGCATAGAGCTGAACATCGTCACCCTGGCCGCGCTGATAGTGGTGCTCGGTATGATTGTGGACAATTCGATTGTGGTCATCGACGGCTACCTCGAGTATATAGGCCGCGGGGTCGCCCCCAAAGAGGCCGCCCTCGAGAGCGCGCGCCAGTACTTTATGCCTATGATGCTCGCCACGATATGCATCTGCGCCATCTTCTACCCCTTCCTGATTACCTTCAGCGGCACGTTCTACGACGCGCTCAAAGACTTCCCGATGACCATCACCATCAACCTGATGGTGTCGCTCCTGCTGGCCGTCACCGTAATCCCATATCTTGAGGTGCGCATCATCAAGCCCGACAAAGTGAAGACGGGCGGCAACCCCATCACCACCTGGGTGCAAAACCTCTACAACCGCGTGCTCGACTTCACCTTCCGCCACCCGTGGATTACTATCGCCGGCGGCATCGCCATCATCGTGCTCTCAAGCCTGATAGCGCTGACGCTCAAGATACGTCTCTTCCCCTATGCCGACCGCGACCAGTTTGCCGTAGAGATTTACCTTCCCGACGGCAACGGAATGGCCGAGACCACAGTGGTGGCCGACTCGGTGCGCAAAGTGATGGCGGCCGATGAGCGCATCACCGGCATCACCGGGTTCATAGGCTGCGCCTCGCCCCGCTTTATGGACGCCTACGCCCCGCAGATTGCCGGCAAGAACTTTGCCCAGTTTATCGTCAACACCGAATCCGATAAGGCCACACTCGACCTCCTCAGCGACTATCAGTCGCAGCTGGGCGAGCGATTCCCCAACGCCTACGTCAAATTCAAACGCCTCGACTACCTCGAGGTCAACGAGCTTGAATACCGCTTCTACGGCGACGACCTCGACTCGCTCCACGTGGCCGCCGAGCGCCTTATGGAGAGGATGCACGCGATACCCGAGCTGGAATGGGTTCACACCGATTTCTTCAGCCCCTGGCCCATCATCGACGTAACCCTCGACCCGGTGGCCTCGGCGCAGCTCGGCGTCACCCGCACGCTGGCCCAGCTATCGCTCAGCGCCGTATCGAGCGACCTGCGCGTAGGCCAGATATGGGAAGGCGACTACGAGCTGCCCATCATCGTGAGCGACGCGGCCGATATGACCTTCGGCGACATTCAGAACCTCGGCATCACCGCCCCATTCTCGGCCCTTGCCGGGGCTATCGACCAAAAAAACACGACGGTGCCGCTGCGGCAATTTGCCACCGTAGAGCCGCTATGGAGCGAGAGCCACATCAACCACCGTGGCGGCGAGCGCTGCATCACCGTCACTGCCCAGTTTGAGCAAGGCGTCAACACCGGCCCCATAGAGCGACGCATCGCCGAGATTATGCAGCACGAGATAGAGCTGCCGCAAGGTGTGCGCAGCGAAGTGGGCGGCGAAATCGAGTACGGCGACGAGGCCCTGCCGCAGATATTCTCCGGCATCGGCATCGCTATGGTCATCATTTTCTTCTTCCTGCTGTTCAACTTCAAGAAGTTCGGCATCACCACCGTGTGTATGGCCGCTCTCGGCCTGATGATACCGGGCACCCTCATCGGCCTCGGGCTGATGGACCGCGCTCTCGGCCTGACCTCCATCTTCGGCCTCATCACCCTGATGGGCATCATCATGCGCAACGAGATTCTCATCTTCGAGCACGCCAACGACCTCGTCAAAGCCTACACCGTGGAGCACCCCGACTGGCGCAACGACCTCCGAGCCTACAACGAGGCTGTGCGCCAAGCCGCCTACGATGCCGGTAAGCGCCGCATGGTGCCCATCTTCCTCACCACAGCCACCACAGCCGTGGGCGTGGTGCCTATGATTATCGCTCAAAGCTCATTCTGGATGGCTGTGGGCGTGACTATCTTCGCCGGCGGCATAGGCTCGCTGATTATGGTCGTCACTATGCTGCCGGTAATCTATTGGAAAGTCAACCTGAAATAAGCTCCTTATGAAAAAGATATTAGCCTCGATACTATGCCTCACGGTGAGCGTAATCGCTGTAGCCGAGCAGGCCTACACCCTCAGCGACCTGCGCACCCTCGCCCTGCGCAACAACATCGCCACCCGCACGGCCCGCCACGACATCGAAGCCGCTCAGCAGCAGCGCAAGGAGGCCTTCACCAAGTATTTCCCCTCGGTGAGCGGCACCGGCCTGTGGTTCAACGCCAACCGCGACATGGCCAAGATGACCATCGACCCGGCCGAATACATCACCCCCGATATGGGCGCCATTTTAGCCCAAACCTTCCCGCCCGAGCTGCTGATGATGCTCCAGAACCCTATGGAGTTCTCGATGATGAAAAACGGCGTGGTGGCCGCCGTCACGGCCGTGCAGCCGGTGTTTGCTGGCGGGCAAATCGTCAACGGCAACCGTCTGGCCCGCGTGGGTGAGGACGTGAGCAACATCAAGCTCGAGTTGTCAATCTACGATGTGGAGAAGACCGTGGAGCAATACTTCTGGCAGCTCGTCACCCTCCAAGAGAAGACTCGCACCCTCGACGCTGTAGAGGCTCTGCTGGCCGACATCCACAAAGACGTTGACGTGGCCGTAAGAGCCGGCGTGACCCTGCGCAACGACCTGCTCCAGGTGGAGCTTCGCCAGAACGACATCGAGAGCCAGCGCCTGAAGCTCAACAACGGCATCGGCATTCTCAAGCTGCTCCTCGCGCAATATTGCGGACTCGACAACGACAACTTCACCGTCACCGTGCCCGCCATCGACACTGCCGCCACGCAAGCCACCGTCACCCCGTGGAAAGGCACGATGACCGATTTCCACCTCGCCGTGCTCCCCGAATACCGCCTGCTCGAGAAGCAGCTCGAAGCCGCCAAGCTTCAGCGCAAGATTACCGTGGGGCAGAACCTGCCGCAGCTCGGCATTGGCGCCGGCTACACCTTCCACAACCTGCTGAAGAACAACAACAGCTTCTTTATGGTATTTGCCACGCTCAATGTCCCCATCAGCGACTGGTGGGGCGGCTCCCACGCCATCAAGCGCCGCAAAATCGAAGAGCAACGCGCCCTGGAGCAGCTCAGCGACAATGCCGAGCTGCTTGAGATACGCGCCCGCCGTGCCTCCAACGATGTGGCCGAAGCCCAGATGCAGCTCTCCCTCGCAATGCGCAGCATCACGCAAGCCGAGGAGAACCTGCGCATCAACCGTGACTGCTATCGTGCCGGCACCGCCACGATGACCACCCTGCTCGAAGCCCAGCTGCTCTATCAGCAAGCTCTCGACCGCCGCGTGGAAGCCCTTGCCGCGCTCAACAACCGCCTCGTCGATTACCGGCACTCACTCGGCCTCCCCGCCGCCGATTAGCGCCCGCCCCTGCCCGCAGCCACTGGTTTTTAGGAATTTTTAACAGATACCCGCCGTATATCTAAAAGATTTCTAAAAGTTTAAGAAAGTTTGTGCATTTTTAATAGAAAATGCCTACCTTTGAGGCAATGAAACTGAAATTTAGAAAAATGTTAAGTGAGTAACGGAGCCCTTGTTGCGAAACAAGGGCTCTCGCTTTAGTGAACTGCGGGGGCTAGATATTCTAGATTTTCCAGATATTCTAGAGGGGCTATAGGATCTGGGAATTTTATGGGTGGTTGCGGGCGGGGTGTCATTTTTTCGGGGTATGGTGTGTTTTGTCGCAATTTTTATCTAAATTTGTTATTGCAAAATCTAAGCTATGAAATCAATCCGCAACCTCATTCTGGTGGCCATAGCAATGCTGGCCACCGTGGCGTCGGCTCAGAGTGTAGAGCCGGGTATCGCCACCTTGCGCAACGGCGGCTTCGCGCAGCTTCAAGGCAAGCGCGTGGGCCTAATTACCAACCCTACGGGCATCGATAATCAGCTGCGCTCCACTATCGACATTCTCCACGAGGCCGAAGGGGTGACCCTTGCGGCGCTCTTCGCGCCGGAGCACGGTGTAAGAGGCGACGTCCACGCCGGCGACCACGTGGCCAACAGCATCGACCCCAAGACCGGAGTGCGCGTGTATTCGCTCTTCGGCAAGCTGCATAAGCCCACACCCGAGATGCTCGCCGACATCGATGTTCTCATCTACGACATACAGGACAACGGCTGCCGCAGCTACACCTTCATCAGCACTATGGGCGTGTGTATGGACGCCGCGGCCGAGCAAGGCAAGGAGTTTATGGTGCTCGACCGCCCCAACCCCGTGGGCGGCGACATCGTTGAGGGATGCCTGGTGGAGAAAGGCTTCGAGTCGTTCGTAAGCAAATTCCCCATCCCCTACCTCTATGGCCTCACTCCCGGCGAACTCGCCACGCTGCTCAACGAAGAGCGAATGCTCAAGAGCGGCAAGAAGTGCAAGCTCACGGTGGTGCCGATGACAGGCTGGCAGCGCGATATGAGCTTTGAAGCGACGGGAATGCCGTGGGTGCTTCCCTCGCCCCATATTCCTACACCCTCCTCGTCGCTCTACTACCCGATGACCGGAATCCTGGGCGAGTTCGGCTACGTGTCGATCGGTGTGGGCTACACCCTGCCGTTCCAGCTCATCGCCGCCACGTGGATTGACGCCGAGCAGCTCGCCGAGGCCCTCACCGACCTCCACCTACCCGGCGTAGGGTTCCGCCCCATCCACATCAAGCCGTTCTACTCGGTGGGCAAAGGAGAGAATCTGCAAGGCGTGCAAATCTACGTCACCGACCGCCGCAAGGCGCAGCTGACGCTCACCCAATTCTACGCAATGCAAGAGATGGCGCGCCTATGGCCCGACCACAAGGTATTCGAGAACGCTGATCAGAAGCGCTTCAATATGTTCGACAAGGTGTGCGGCACCGACTATATCCGCAAGACCTTCACCCGCAACTACCGCGTGGCCGACATCATCGACTACTGGAACAAAGACGTGGAGGCCTGGCGACAACTATCGTCAAAATACTATCTCTATTGACCGATGAAAACCGACGACATTCACGACAAATTTCTGGCCGACATACGTCGGCTTATACCCCGCGAGCGCATCTACACCGATGCGCTGCGCACCTTAGCGTGGGGCACCGACGCGGGCTTTTACCGGCTGCTGCCGCGCATCGTGGTGCGCAGCGTCGATGAGGCCGAGGTGGCCAATCTGCTACGCCTTGCCACCAAGCGCAAAGTGCCCGTGACCTTCCGCGCCGCCGGCACCAGCCTATCGGGGCAGGCCATCACCGACTCGGTGCTTATCGTAGCCGGCAAGCACTGGGAGAAGTGGCGCCTGAGCGACGACCACAGCACCATCGCGCTGCAGCCCGGCATCGTGGGCGAGCACGTCAACGAGATATTGAAGCCCTACGGCCTCACCTTTGCCCCCGACCCCGCCTCGAAGCGCTCCGCTATGGTGGGCGGTATCGTAGCCAACAACGCCTCGGGAATGAACTGCGGCACCCACGCCAATAGCGACCGCCAGCTCCGCTCGGCCCGTATCGTCATGGCCGACGGCACCATTCTCGACACCGGCGATGAGGCCAGCCGCCGCGAGTTTGCTCAAGCGAAGCCCGAGTTTATAGCCCGCATCGAAGAGCTGCGCGACCGCATCCGCGCCAATACGAAGCTCGCCGAGCGCATCCGCTTCAAGTACTCCATAAAGAACGTGACCGGGCTTAACCTGCTGCCCTTCGTGGCGCACGACGACCCGTTCGACATCATCGCCCACCTGATGGTAGGCTCCGAAGGCACCCTTGGCTTCCTCTCGGAAGTGACGATGGCCACGAGCCACCTTTACCCGTGCACCGCTTCGGCGATGCTCTACTTCGAGGATATGCGCGAGGCGTGCGAGGCCGTGGTGGCGCTCAAAGGCGCGCCGGTGTTCAGCGCCGAGATTCTCGACAAGAAATCGCTCTCCTCGGTGGGCGACACCACCGGTGAGGGCCTCACGGCCATCCTCACCGAGACCCGCGGCGACACGCCCGAAGAGGTCGAGGCCAACATACGGCAGATTACCGAAGTGCTGCGCCCGTTCCGGCTCTATAAGCCCGTGCAGTTCACCTCCGACGCCTCCGAGTGCGCCCGCCTGTGGGGTATCCGCGCCGGGGTGTTCCCGGCCGTGGGCGGCACCCGCGAGCCGGGCACCACGGTGATTATCGAGGACATCGCTTTCCACATTGCCGACCTCCCAAATGCCACCATCGACCTCGTGGAGATGCTCGAGCGTCACGGCTACAGCGATGCCTGCATCTACGGCCACGCCTTCGAAGGCAACTACCATTTCATCATCGCCCAGCGTTTCGACACCGAGGCCGACATCGCCCGCTACCGCAACCTGATGACCGAGGTGGAGCGGCTCGTGGTGGACAAATACGACGGCTCGCTCAAAGCCGAGCACGGCACGGGCCGCAATATGGCGCCCTTTGTGGTCAAAGAGTGGGGCGAGGAAGCCTTCTCCATTATGAAAGAGGTGAAGCAGCTCTTCGACCCCGACAATCTGCTCAACCCCGGCGTCATCTTCAACGACGACCCCGACTGCTTCGTGAAGCACCTGAAGCCGCTGCCACTCGCCTCGGCGCAAATCGACAAATGTATCGAGTGCGGCTTCTGCGAGGTGCATTGCCTCACCTGCGGTTTCACCCTCTCGGCTCGCCAGCGCATCGTGGCCTATCGCGAGATAGCGCGCCTGAAGCGCAGCGGCGCCGACCCCGGCCGTCTTGCCGAGCTGGAGGAGGCCTATCGCTACAACGGGCAACGCACCTGCGCCGGCGATGGTATGTGTGCCACTTCCTGCCCTATGGGCATCAACACCGGCGAGCTAATCCACGAGCTCCGCGCCGAGCTCAACCCCGCCGGCAGTATGGGCCACGCCGTGGCCGACATCGTGGCCGACAACTTCGCCACCGTCAAGGCACTGCTGCGCCCCGCCCTATCGGTGGCCTCGGCAGCGCAGCGCGTGATAGGTCCCAAAGCCACCGACGCCATAGGCCGCGCCCTTCACAGAATAGGCCTGCCCTTATGGACGGCTTCGCTACCCACGGCCTACTATCCCCACAAGTTTGTGCAAGGCCATAGCGACCGCAAGGTGGTGTATTTCCCCTCGTGCATCAACCAGACGATGGGCTTCTCCCACGGCCAGCCGGTGAAGGAGTCGCTCATCGACGTGATGGTGAAGCTGCTGGCCAAGAGCGGCTACGAGGTGGTCTTCCCCGAGAAGATGAAGAGCCTATGCTGCGGCACCATCTGGAGCAGCAAGGGAATGCCCGACATAGCCGACCGCAAGGCCGAAGAGCTGCGCCAAGCGCTGCTGAAAGCCAGCGACGGCGGCCGTCTGCCCATACTCTGCGACCAGTCGCCGTGTCTGCAGCGTATGCGCGCGACGATGACTGGGCTGCGCCTCTATGAGCCGGCCGAGTTTATCTACGACTACTGCCGGCCGCATCTCACCTTCCACCCCATCAGCGAGCCTATCGCCGTGCACCTTACGTGCTCCACCCGCAAGATGGGCGTGGCCCCCAAGCTGCTCGCCCTGGCGCGCCTCTGCGCCACGGAGGTGGTGGTGCCCGAGGGTGTGGAGTGCTGCGGATTCGCCGGCGACAAGGGCTTCACCCGCCCCGAAATCAATGCCTACGCCCTCCGCAAGCTCCGCAAAGGCATCGAGGCTTCGGGAGCACGCGAAGGCTACAGCAACAGCCGCACCTGCGAGGTGGGGCTTACCACCCATTCCGGAATCCCTTATCAATCAATAGCTTACTTGGTGGACCGATGCACCACCGCTCTTACCACCGAATAAATCTCTGACACTATGGCAGTTACCAAACGACTGAAATCGCTCGATGTGCTCCGCGGCATCACCATCGCCGGGATGCTCTTAGTCAACAACCCCGGCTCGTGGTCACACATCTACGCTCCTCTCGAGCACGCCGAGTGGAACGGCTTGACGCCCACCGACCTCGTGTTCCCCTTCTTTATGTTCATTATGGGTGTATCTACCTATATGTCGCTGCGCCGCTACGACTTCACCCTCTCGCGGAAGCTGTTCTGGAAGATACTGCGCCGCGCGCTGGTAATCTTCGGCATCGGCATCGCCATCCAGCTCTTCGCCCGCCTGTGCTACTGGCTCGCCGACCCGGAGCCTACCCGCACCCTCGCCGATAAGCTCTTCACCAACATCCGCACCCTGGGCGTGATGCAGCGCCTGGCTCTGTGCTACTTCTGCGCGGCGCTGCTGGCATGCACCATCAAGGTGAAGCGGCTGCCGTGGGTGGCCGGACTGCTGCTGGTGGGCTACGGTGTGGCGCTGCTCGCCGGCCACGGCTACGACATCGACATCGACACCATACACCATAATATAATATGGCGCGTGGACAGCGCAGTGCTGGGCGAGAACCACATGTATCACGGCCTCGGCGCCCTTGCCGACCTCCCTAAAGAGCTTCACGCCTTCGACCCCGAAGGCCTCTTCAGCACCCTCGGCGCCCTCGCCCACGTGCTAATAGGCGTAGTCACCGGCGCGTTGATAATGAAGAACAACGACAACGACCGCCGCGTCAATCAGCTCTTCATCGCCGGCTCCCTGATGATGATTGCCGGCTGGCTGCTCTCCTACGGCCTGCCCATCAACAAGAATATATGGTCGCCAACGTTTGTACTCACCACCTGCGGTATGGCCTCCACGCTCCTCGCCCTGCTTATATGGAGCATCGACATCAAAGGCCGCGACGGCTGGTGCGCCCCGTTCCACGTGTTCGGCATCAACCCATTGTTCCTCTACGTGCTCGGCGGTGTACTCGCAATCCTCTTCGGTGCCATCAAGCTCCCGATAGGCGGCGAGATGATATCAATCCACAACATCATCTATCGCGAGATGCTGCTGGCATTCCTGCCGGCCGGCAGCGAGAAGTTCGCTTCGTGCCTCTTCGCCATCATCTTTGTGGCTATCAACTGGGCATTCGGCTACTGGCTCTACAAGAAGAAAATCTACATCAAGATATAACTTTCACAACTCAATAACTATGAACAAATCGATTTTGAAAGCAGTTTTGACAACCACTATGGCTGTAGCAGCGGTAGGCAGCGTCACGGCAATGCCTCTCGTGCCGCCCTACGACGAGCGTATGGGCTATGACCAATATCCCTCCAACCCCACGATGACCGACGAAGTGACGGTTCACACCCTGAGCGCCGACTTCGCGCTGTGGTCGCCGCGCGCCGAGGCCGTGCGCGTCAATGTGTACCGCTACTACGACGACAAGAAGCCCCTCCACACTGCCGCGATGACGCTCGACGCCGCCACAGGCACCTGGCAAGCCCGCGTCACCACCTCGCAGCTCAAGCGGCAGCGCACCTTCTACGGCCTCTTCTACACCTTCGAGGTGAAGCACGATGGCAAATGGCTCGCCGAGACCCCCGGCATCTGGGCTAAGGCCCTGAGTGTGAACGGCAAGCGTGCCGCCATCATCAACCCCGACCTCGCCACCCCGCAAGGCTGGCACTACGACCGCTCGCCGTTCACCGGCTGCCCCACCGACGCCGTGGTATATGAGATGCATCATCGCGACTTCTCCATCTCGCCCACCTCAGGCATAGAGCACAAGGGCAAATTCCTGGCCCTGACCGAGAACGGCACCAAGTCGCCCCTGGGCCAAGCCACCGGCATCGACCACCTGCGCGAGCTGGGCGTCACCCACGTGCAGATACTCCCGTCGTTCGACTACAACAGCGTCGATGAGACACGCCTCAACGAGCAGCAGTACAACTGGGGCTACGACCCGGTCAACTACAATGCTCCCGATGGCTCCTACTCCACCGACCCCTATATGCCCGAGACACGCATCTATGAGATGCGACGCATGATTCAGGCGCTCCACAATGCCGGGCTGGGCGTGATTATGGACGTGGTGTATAACCACACGGCTGTCAACGACGACTCCAACTTCTCGCTCACCGCCCCCGGCTACTTCTACCGCCATAACCCCGACGGCACCTACTCCAACGCCTCGGGTTGCGGCAACGAGACCGCCTCGGAGCGCGCGATGATGCGCCACTACATCGTCAACTCCGTCAAGTATTGGGCCACAGAGTACCACATCGACGGCTTCCGCTTCGACCTTATGGCTATCCACGACCAAGAGACGATGCGCGAGGTATCAGAGGCGCTCCACGCCATCAACCCCTCCATCATCATCTACGGCGAAGGCTGGACCGCCGGCGACTCGCCGCTCCCCGTTGCCGACCGCTCGCTTAAAGACTCGGCCTATCGCATTCCGGGCGTGGGCGTGTTCAGCGACGACATTCGCGACGGTGTCAAGGGCCACTATAGCCGTCAGGACGACTGCGGCTTCGCCACCGGCAAGCGCGGCCTCGCCGAGACCGTCAAGCTCGGTATCGTGGGCGCTACGCTCCACCCGCAAGTTAACTTCAAGCTCTGCTCCAACGCCAAAGCAGCCTATGCCACCTCACCCATTCAGGTGGTCAACTACGTGTCGTGCCACGACGACCTGATGCTCACCGACAAGCTCCGCGCCTCGATGCCCAAAGCCACAGAGGCCGAGCGCCAGCGCGCCGCAAAGCTCGCCCAGACCATCGTCTTCACCTCGCAGGGCATCCCGTTTATGTGGTGTGGCGAGGAGATTTTCCGCGACAAGAAAGGTGTGCACAACTCCTACTGCAGCCCCGACTCCATCAATGCCATCGACTGGACCCTCAAGAGCGCCAACCGCGAGCTCTTCGACTACTACCGCCAGCTCATCGCCCTGCGCAAGGCCCACCCCGCCTTCCGCATGATTGACGCCGACGACATCGCCCGCAACCTCGTCTTCGACGACACTGCCGACGAGCTACTCATCTCCTATTCGCTCCACAACCACGCCAACGGCGACTCATTCGATGAGATAAAGCTGATATTCAACGGCAGCGACGACGACAAGGAGGTGGAAGTGCCCGCCGGCAACTGGACTATCCTCGCCACCGACGGCCACATCAACGCCGGCGGCCTCGGCGCCACCCGGGGCGGCAAGCTCCGCGTAGCCCACCGCTCCGCCACCATCCTCGCCCGCTGACGCCCCGCGCCACCGGGCAAGCACTACTAATCGGAGTACTCAGAGCAATCGGAGTACTCCGATTTTTCTGATTACTCCGAGCCACTCCCCCTCCTCCCTGACCGGTCAGTCCGGTCAGCTCGGTCCGGGCGCGGCGGCGCAAAATGCGAGGCGGCCGCCCTCATTGTGGGGGCGGCCGCCTGAATATGCAGCTTATATGTTAAGCTTGGGGTTCGGGTGAGGATTATTCACCTGCGAGTACCATCTCGAGGAGAGACGATACGTCGTTGCCATCGACGCTGTTGTCGCCGTTGATGTCGGCTACAGCCTTCTGGGCGTCAGATACGCCACCTGCGAGTACCATCTCGAGGAGGGCCGATACGTCGTTACCATCGATGCTTCCGTCACCGTTGATGTCGCCCTTGATAGCGGGAGTGCCTGCGAGGGTAGTAACCTCGATGATGTTGGAAGCCTCGGCTTCTTCGCCTGCGGCATTCTTAGCTACCACGCTGTAGGTGTAGACAGTTTCGGCCTCGAGGCCTTCCACTGCGCAGCTATTGTCAGCAACCTCTATGGGATAACCCTCGAGGAGCTCAGCCGTAGCACCACCCGATACTACCTGTACGTTGTCGAGGTAGAAGCGGTTGTTGGTAGCGGTGCGCGAAGCGAACTTCACCTTCGAAGCGGCGTTGAGGCCGGTGAGGTTGTAAGTGAACGTCTGATAAGCCTGAGTCAGCTTAGCTGCGGTCTCTTCACCTTCAGTTACGAACTCAATCGTACCTTCGCCTTCGATAGTAACGTCAACATATTTGCCTTCATCCTTAGAGTTGGCATAGCACTTCATATCGACAGTGAGGACAGCGTCGCCAATCACGCCAAGAGCGGGAGTAGTGGCTTCACCACCTACCGAACCGGTACCGAAGCGGAGCGAAGCGCCTTCTTCTTCAGCCTCATAGTAAGCCTTCTCACCGAATGCCCAACCCTTTTCGGTAAAGGTAGCGAGAGTAGCATCGGCCTCGTCAAAGTTTTCAGAGAACGCAACGGTCTCGCCTTCGCCTTCAGTCACCTTGTAAACGTAGAGGTCGTAGGCAGCGGCGTTGCCGGTCCAGTTAGCTACGAACGACGAAGCGGTGATTTCGGTAGCTTCGGTAGCCTCGGCAGCTTCGGGAAGCTCATAGCCGATAGTGTAGGTAGCGGTAACCTCACCTGAGGTGCCGGCTTCGCTCACGGCGATAGCGCGCACTACGTAAGCCTCAGCAGCGGGGTTGAGGGTTACATCAGTGGTGTTGCTTTCAACGAGAGTAGCGCCCTCTTCGAGAGGATCGGTACCATCGAGAGTGTAGCGGAGGCTTGCGCCTTCAGTCTCGGTAGCGATAGTCACCGTCTGAGCGCCGCGGTATTCACCACTTGCGAGCGAGAGAGTAGGAGTCTTGACAGCCACACCCTGGCCGGCCTTCACAAAGAGTGCGGGCTTGCCATAGCTGTTGAAGTTAGAACCGGCATAGTTACCGAATTGGTTAGAACTGGTATTGAAGAGAAGCACACGGCCATTGCTGCCATCGATGCGAGTGACGCCTTCGGTGATAGACACTGCCCAAGTGCCATCTTGAGTAGCCGAGAAGTTGAGGTTGGTGCCCGTTGCGGGGCCGTTCATAAAGTTATCGCCTTCCTTGAAAGTGAAAGCACCGGTGTTGCCACCTACGGTAAAGATGGCGGTAGCATCGGTGGGAGCTACAGTGCCGTTGATAACGGTAATAGCCACACCTTCGGGGCGAGTGGTGCCGGTGGTGCCGGCGGGGATAGTAAAGCCACCTTCTTCATAAACGAAAATCACCTCGTCGCCTTCCTTAAGCTCGGAAGCGTCGGTGAGCTTCACGTATTCGCCGAGAGCTGTGGGGTCAACGATGGTGTATTCACCGGTGACGGTAGCGCTCACGATTTTGGCAGTAGCCTTGTCGAAGGTGTACACTGCGAGAGTGTGGTTACCGATGCCTTCGATAGCAACCTCTTGCTCGCCACCTGTGAGGGAACCCATATCAACATCGTCGAGGGTGTAGTAGAGGTCGAACTCGTCAGCCTTGTCCCAGGTCACATTCACATTGAAGTTCTCGGTGAAAGTGCCGCTTGCGGGGTCGAGCACAGGCACGGGAGCTACCACCACGGGAGTGGGAGTGTCACCGCCTTCGCCATAAGTCACAACGATTGACTTCACATAGAGAGCCTTAGTAGCAGAGTTGGGCTTTGCCACTCTGACGGTGATAGCACCTGATGCGGAGCCGGTGAAAGTGTAATCAGTAGCGTCCGTCGTTAGGTCCGCTGTTGTAGCACCATTACATTCAAATACGGTGTTGCCGACCTTAACGGCAGCTGTAGCCGATACACCGCTGGCAGTAGATGCATTAACTACTACGCTCGTGATTGTACCTTGAATTGCGCTTGTAGTCAGTTCGATATAGCCAACCGCAGCTTTGCCTGTACCATAGTGGATACCTTTAGTGTTGTCGAATGCCGACTCAGAACCATCGGATGTAACTGTCCAAGCAGCACCATCGTCAGCAGTACCCGAGCCACCGCATTGCGCAGTGAAATTGAGGGTGGAGGTTGCAGCCGAGAGGCTGAGGACACTGACTACTGCGAGAAGTGAGAGTAATATTTTTCTCATTACTTTAAACGCGTTTAAGATTAGATTTAGTTGATTCGTTATTACCCAATTGTTTAGAAAATACTTTATCTCATTGCAGGGATAGCTCCGAAGCGTCTATAGCCACCACGGCAGCGCCTACAATAAGCGTAGCAAAGATAATAAACCGCCATCAATTATGCAAATACTGGCTTTATATTTTTCGGTACATTCTTCGGCCTCAACGGTAAGCAGCCGAAAAGGGCGGGGGATTGGAGGGCGTTGCAAGTTGCAAGTTGCAGAGGGGTATTCATTGCGTGGTTGCCGGCCGGTGCAAGATGCAATT